>NZ_JBSHCT010000015.1:0-194492 GCF_053615935.1 Nocardiopsis sp. NPDC055879 | reverse complement strand
CCCGACATCGCCTTGACGCGTGCGGTGCGGGCGGCAACAATCACGCGGCGGGGAAGGAGGGAGAACCCACCCCACCCCGCCAGGCCACCAGCAGGATCACGACCCGAGGCGCCCCACCAACCCACCCCACCCCGCCAGGCCACCAGCAGGATCACGACCCGAGGCGCCCCACCAACCCACCCCACCCCGCCAGGCCACCGGCAGGTTCTCTAGCCGAGGCGCCCCACCCCCCACCCGCCACCCCCCGCCACCCCACACCCACCCACCTACCCTCACCACCCCAGAGTGGAGTTCCGGTTGGTGGACGACTTCTTTCCTGGATGGTGAGGCCTATGACAGGTGTCATCACCAATGCGGGGAGAACCTCATAGCGGATCGCTGACAGCGGTGACTGCATCTCCGGGTCACCTTTTGCGAGGCTGGAGGGTATGGCTTCCAGCGATCCCTCCACACCCCCGGGACCTTCCGGCTCGTCCTCCTGCTCGTCTTCCGACCCGTCTTCCGACGCGTCCGCCGGCCGATCCTCGGACCTGTCTTCCACCCCACATCCCGCCCGCTCCTCCAAAGCCGCCCGTCGGCAGCGCTCTTCCGCCGCACCGGGGCGGGTCTGGCTGGTCGCGCTCGGGGTCGGCGTGGTGGTCGCGGTGCTGGCCGGGCTGTTCGCGCCGGCCCGGTCCACGCCCGCTACCGGGGTGGCCGGGGACGCGCCGCTGGCGGCGGACGTGGAGCGGGTGTTGGGCGACCGAATGGTCGAGGTACAGGGGCTGTCCGTGGCCCGGTTCGACCTCGACGACCCGGATTCGGTGGAATGGGCCGCCGCGGGGAGCTCCGACGGCACCGCGCCGGTCGGTCCGGACACGCCGTTCGAGACCGGCTCGGTGATGAAGGTGATCACCGGGATGTTGCTCGCGGACATGGTGGAGCGGGGAGAGACCTCCCTGGACCGCACTCTCGCGGAGGTCTTCCCCGAGGTCGACTTCGATGATCCCGAGGTCGCCGACATCACCCTTCAGGAACTGGCCACCCACCACTCGGGGCTGCGGGCGACCCCGGACGGGGAGGCCGCGGCGGTCACCTTCCGCTCCATGCTCCTGATCAGCCCGTACGAGGGGGCCACCTCGCCGGTGGACGGGCTCTCGCACACCCGGGCCGGGCCCAAGGACCAATACGTCTACTCCAACCACGGCTTCGCGACCCTCGGGCACGCGCTGGCGGCGGAAGCGGGTGACGACTACCCGGACCTGGTACGCGAGCGCGTCCTCGATCCCATGGGCATGGACGACACCGAGGTCACCGCGCAACGCCCCGAAGGTGGAGCGTTGTCGTACTACGAGCCGGGCGTGCGGGTCGCTCCGTGGACCAACACCGAGTACGCGCCCGCCGGGATCTCCACCTGGAGCACGGTTTCCGACCTGGTCACTCTGGTCGCCGGGGTCGCCGACGGCAGCGCTCCGGGCGCGGACGCCGCCGACGTGGTGCTGGAGGATGTCCGGATCGGTGGGACGCCGTCGGAGGAGGAGCCCGCGACGGAGGCGGGCGGCGACACCGAACTGTCCATGGGGCTGGGTTGGCACGTCCTGGACACCCCCGAGCATGGTGAGGTCACCTTCCACAGCGGGAAGGTCTACGGTTCCTCCACCACGGTCCTGTTCGACGACGAGCGCGCCGTCGTCCTCATGGGCAACAGCTTCACGCTGCAGGAGGGGCCGCTGTCCCTGGGGTTGCTGGGTGACGAACCCGAGGAGGTGCTGTCGGCCCCTCCGAACACCGGGATGAACATGGCGTTGACCCTGCTCCCGCTGTTGCTTCCCCCGGTGCTGTTGCTCGCCCTGATGATCCGCCGCCGCACCTTGCTCACCCAGCGTCCGCTGGACCGCCTGCGAATCGTCTCGCTGAGCCTGGGCGCCGTGGCCTGGTGGGTCTACACCCAGCGCGGCGGTGTGTGGACGGATCTGCCCACCGAACTGTCCGCCGTCGCCGCGGGCATGGTCGCCACCGCGGTCACGGTCGGGGTGTGGCACTGGCGGCGGGTCCCGACGGAGGCGGGGCGATTCCGGTGGCTGCACGTCACGGTGTTCGTGTTCTCGGTGTTGTTCTCCCTGACCCTGCTCTCGCTGATGGTCTACGCCCTCCTCTTCGCCCGACAGTGAACCTTCGGAGGGTAGGAAGGAGGCATGGGACATTCACGGGAAACACACCGCATCCCTTCGGCCGGGCTTTTCCTCTACGACCGTGACTGTGGTTTCTGCCAGCGGTCCGTCTCGTTCGCGCGGGAGCGTGTCCGAACCCGCACCGCTTTCGCGGCCTGGCAGGAGACCGATCTCAAGGCCTTCGGGCTCACCCCGGAGCAGGCCGACGAACAGGCCTGGCTGGTCCGTTCGGACCGGGGCCTGCTGGCCGGCGGTGACGCCGTCGCCGAGACCCTTCGGTCCGGTCGATTCCCCTTCCGGGAACTGGGCCGGCTGATGGCCCTGCCCGGGATGCGGGTGCTCACCCGGGCCGCCTACCGGGTGGTCGCGGCCAACCGGTACCGTCTGCCCGGTGGCGGTGACACCTGTGCCCTTCCGCCCCCACGTGATGGTTGACCCCCAGTAGGAAAGAGGCCCCGCGTTGACCTCGTTGGCCCAGGCCGCCGAAGAGACCATCCCCCTCGGCCCGCTCATCCTGGTGGTGCTGTCCATGCTGGGCGGCACGGTGGCGTTGGTGCTGATGGGGGTCTACGGCGCGCAGCGCAAGATCAAGCCCAACGACTTCTTCGGGGTCCGAACCAGGTTCACCCGGTCGAGTGACACGGCCTGGTACGCGGTGCACGAGGCTTGCGCCCGTTGGTCGATCCTGGGCGGGATCGCCTTCCTGCCCGCGGCGATCGTCACCCCGTTCCTCTCCGACCCCAACGCCCAGATCGTCGCGATCCTGGCGCCCACGACCGTGGGTATGGTGCTGCTGGTGGTGGGGTCCTGGCGTGGGCACAAGGTCGCCCGCGAACGCTTGGCCCGCGAAGCCTCAGGCCGCCCGTAGCCTCCGGCACACCGTCAGCAGCCGCTCGCGCAGCACCGCGCCGCGTTCGGCGAAGTCGCGCTGGTGCTCCATGTACGAGGCCTTGCCCTCGGCCGTCTCGATCCGCACGGGCTCATATCCCCACTCCCGCAGGTCGTAGGGGGAGGCACGCATGTCCAGTGTGCGGATCTCCCTGGACAGCTCGAAGCAGTCCACGATCAACTCGGACGGCACCGCCGGCGTGAGCTTGTACGCCCACTTGTACAGGTCCATGTTGGCGTGCAGGCAACCCGGCTGGTCCAGGTCCACCTGGGTCTCTCGGGTGGGCGAAAGGGCGTTGCGCGGACGCGCGGGCTCGGTGAAGAACCGGAACGCGTCGAAGTGCGAGCACTGGATCCGGTGGGACTCCACCACCCGGTCGGTTCCCTCGTTCCCCAACCGCAGTGGAACCCGGCCGTGGCGAACCTCCGACGTTCGGTACACCATCGCCCACTCGTGCAGACCGAAACAGCCCAGGTGAGCCGGGCGCGAGGCCACCGCCGACAGCAATCGCTCCACGAAGTCGAGCACGGGCCGGGCCGCCAGGAACGCGGGGACGTCCAGGCCCACCCCGCCACCGTCGAGTTCGGTGTAGAAGCGCTCCGACAGTCGCTCGCGCGCGCCCTCCCCGGCCAGGGCCGTGCCCACCCCGGGGTGCCAGCGCCGCAGCCGCGCCGGCTTGAGGTTGTAGTAGGTGAACAGGAAGTCCTCGACCGGGTGCGGTTCGCCCTCGCGGCGTCGCCTCAGGTGGTCGGCGGTGAGCGCGTCGACGCGCTCGGCGTGCCGTTCGGCGCGTTCACGCTGGTCGGTCTCGGCCAACATGGTCCTGGTGGTCCCGGTCATCGTCCCCATCACGGCTTCCAGGGTATGGTCCCCGGTGTGCAGATCCCCACCGACGAACAGATCCGGTCCCTCCACGAGAGGTACGCGCCCAACGCCGAGGCCTTCGAGCGCGTGTACACGCACTGCCAGGTGGTGTGCGCGGTCGCTGAACAGCTCCTCGACCGTGCGCCCGCGAAGGTCGACGTCGACCTGGTCCGGGCGGGCTGCCTGTTGCACGACATCGGTGTCTACCGCCTGGTCGACGCTTCGGGTCGCATCGCCCACGACCGTTACGTGAGCCACGGTGTGCTCGGCCACGAACTCCTCGCCGCCGAGGGGCTGCCCGAGACGCTGTGCCGGTTCTGCTCCCACCACACCGGTGTGGGGGTCACCGCCGACGACGTGCGGTCCCAGGGGTTGCCGATCCCGGTCGCCGACTACCTCGCCGAGACCCCGGAGGAGGAGTTGGTGATGTACGCGGACAAGTTCCACAGCAAGACGCGACCGCCGGTCTTCCACTCCGTGGAGAGCTACGCGGCCAAGGTCCGCCGCTTCGGCGCGGACAAGGAGGTCCGCTTCAAGGCACTCGTGGAGAGCTATGGGGAGCCCGATCTCGCGGAGCTCTCCGCCAGGTTCGGTCACCGCACGCTCTAGCCGGACTAGTTGGACTGTTGCACCGGAAGGTGCCGGCCCAGGTATCCCACGTACACGCGGTTGCTGGTCTCCGGTCCCAGGTCGGGGAAGAAGTACAGCCGCGGGCAGATGCCGTATTCGATGTCCAGCTTGATGTGCGCGTACATCGGTACCCGCCCGGTCGGGTCCACCTCGTGCGGCACCCGGAAGAACCGCTTCTCGTTGAGTTTTCCGCGGTTGCGCACGTAGTCCGACTCCTGTGACGCCAGCCGTTTGACCGGGATCACCCGGTAGCCGTCCGGGGGATCACGCAGGTAGGAGTGGAACCCGAGCCCGCTGCCGGGGTTGTCGAACTGGTAGCGGGCGTAATCGTTGAGCGCGAGCAGCGCTTCCCAGGCCCGGGTCACCCACAGGGCCTCCTTGCGGCTGTCGGCCAGTTCGTACACCGTCTGGTCCTCCAGGGTGAAGAACAGGTGTGGCAGCACGACGTCGTCGGTGATGCGCTCCAACAGCTCGGCCACGCTCGTGGGCGGTCGCCGTTCGGGGTCGTTCGGGGCGGGGGTGGCGGCCAAGCGGAACAGACCCTCCTCGCGGGCGCGTTCGCGCAGCCAACGCGCCTCGTAACGGGCGGACCGGGTGCCCTCCCTCGCGGTGTTCAGCTCCTCGGCCAGGTCCGCGCTCTCGTCGAGTAGTTGCCGGCGTTCCTCCGACAGATCCCCGATGCGTGTGTTGAGCCGGCGTACCTCCTCCCGAAGCCGTTGGAGTTGCTGTTCCTGGGCCTTGGCGGCGGCCAGCTCCGCGGTGGTCGCCGAGTCCTGTTCCGACCTGTGTGCGATGGCGTGCTCCGGTCCGTTGGTCGGTGCGGGAGCGAGTGAGGTGGGGTCTTGGCGCAGGTCATCGGTCTCTTCGCGCAGGAGGGTGTCGATCGCCCTGAGCGCTTCGGGTAGTCCCAGGGCCACGGCGTTGTCGCGCACCCGCCGGGACAGGGCGGCGCCGACCCAGTTGCGCAGGCGTTCGCCGTCCCGCGCCGTGTCCAGGGTGGAGGGGCTCATCCGGGGGTGTCGTGAGGAGTCCGCCTCGTCCCGGGGGTCCACCGAAGGCAGGAACGTGCGTACACCGCCGGCGGGTATGTCCAGGTCACGGGGGAGGATCGCGGCCATGCGATCCAGCGCCGCGGCGTCCAGCACGTATCCGGCGCACATGCCGGTGCAGCGGGACAGGGCACCGGCCATGGAACCACGCCAGGCGGCCACGGTCACGTCCCCGGGGGCGCCGGTGGCGACGATCGCCAGGCGTCTGAGCGGATCACGGATGGCCGAGAGCAGGGCGGCCACGTCGGTGTCGTCGCGCCCCCGCACGATCCGGGGGGCGGGCGGCAGCGCGTGGGCGCCGTCATGGGCGTTGACCGCCTCCAACAGCATGCGCGCGGCCTCGGGGGGCATCACCTCCAGGCGGGTGACCTCCGGGGAGATACCGGGCGCGGGGTCGACGGTCATGTCCAGCCACAGGTAACGCCAGGGGGAGAGTTCGGGGTCGACCACCACGGTGACCAGGGTGCGCCACACCCCGTCGGGTTTGTCGGACTCGGTGGTCAGCCGTAGGAAGGTGAGGCCCTCGTCGGTGTTGTCGTGCCGGGCGATCAAGGCCCGGGACCGATTGCTGAGGTCGTAGCGACCCGAGGAGCCGAAGTCCACGCGCGCTCCGGAGTTCCCGCGTTTGCTCAACCACCGTGAGAGAACCGTCGAGGCGACGGCGGCGAGATCCCCGTCGTCGTCCGGGACGGCGACGAGCGTGCGGTAGACGAGCGGCAATGGCACTCCCGGGTTCCCGTCGACGGCGGTGGACCCGAGGGCCTGTCCGAACACGCTGGCAGGGCCCTCTCCCACCACTGTGTATCAAGGACCGCTCCCGCGCCAGCCGGTCAGCGTAAGAACCGTACGTGATCGTGTGCTCCAGTGTGGCCAACTCGGAGACCGGCTTTGGCAAGGGTGGACAAGCGCGATTCCGTTCCCGGGGTCTAGCGTCGCGGACATGACCACGCACCCGTTCTGGCTCGCCGGCACCGCGACCACCGGCGACACCGAGATGACCGTCCTCAACCCCTACACCGGCGAGGCCGCGGGCACCGTGTCCGTGCCCACCCCGGAGCAGGTGCAGGAGGCCGTGGCCGCCGCGCACACGGTCGCCTCGCGCGCCGCCGCGCTGCCCGCGCACGTCAAGGCCACCGCCCTGGACCACATCGCCCGGCGCATCGGTGAGCGCTCCGAGGAGATCGCCCAGGTGATCACCGCCGAGAGCGGCAAGCCGATCAAGTGGTCCAGGGTGGAGGCCGGGCGCGCCGCGTCCGTCTTCCGCTGGGCCGCCGAGGAGGCCCGTCGGGACAGTGGGGATCTCCAGCGACTGGACACCGACGCCGGTGGTACCGGCCGCATGGCCCTGATCCGCCGCGTGCCCAAGGGTCCGGTCCTGGGCATCTCCCCGTTCAACTTCCCGATCAACCTGGTCGCGCACAAGATCGCGCCCGCGATCGCGGTGGGCGCGCCCATCATCCTCAAGCCCGCGCCGGCTACCCCCATCACCGCGCTGTTGCTCGGCGAGATCATCGCCGAGACCGAGTTGCCCGCCGGCATGGTGTCCGTACTGCCCATGCCGAACGAGTCCGCGGCCGCGCTCATCACCGACGAGCGTCTGCCCGTTGTCTCCTTCACCGGCGGCGCCTTCGGCTGGGAGATCCAGCGCCGCGCCCCGCACAAGCACGTCACCCTGGAACTCGGGGGCAACGCCGCCGCGGTCGTGCTGGACGACGCCGACCTGGACTGGGCGGCCCGACGCGTGGCCCTGTTCGGTAACAACCAGGCCGGCCAGGTGTGCATCGGTGTGCAGCGGGTCGTGGTCACCGACACCGTGCACGACGAGTTCGTGCGGCTTCTGGTCGACCGGGTCGAGGAACTCGGTACCGGCGATCCCGCCGATGACAAGACCGACGTGGGCCCGATGGTCGACGAGCCCGCCGCCGAACGCGTGGCCGCCTGGGTGGAGGAGGCGGTGTCCGCGGGGGCGCGCGTGCTCACCGGCGGTACCCGCGACGGCGTGACCGTGGCGCCCACCGTCCTGGCCGACGCCCCCGCCGACGCCAAGGTGGTGCGCGAGGAGATCTTCGGTCCGGTCCTGGTGATCCAGCGGGTCGCCGACACCGACGCCGCCTTCGCCGCGGTCAACGACAGTGCCTTCGGGCTCCAGGCCGGCGTGTTCACCCGGGACCTGCCCACCGCCTTCCGGGCCCACCGGGAGCTGGAGGTCGGCGGCGTGGTGGTCGGCGACGTCCCGACCTTCCGCGCCGACCAGATGCCCTACGGCGGGGTCAAGGGCTCCGGTGTGGGCAAGGAGGGCGTGCGTTCGGCGATGACCGACCTCACCGACGAGCGTGTCCTGGTCCTCACCGGCATCGACCTGTAGGGGTCCGCGCACGCGAGTGGCCGGTGACCGCGGAGCAGGAGTGGCGGTCACCGGCCGTGGGTGAGGGAGGTCTACAGTCCCGAGGCCCGCTCGTACAGGTGCCGGGCCTCGGAGCCCAGCCGTGGCCCGTACTGGATGGTGCGGTCGTCGGCGTACTTGAAGCTCACCACCGAGGCGATGTTCCCCTGCCCGGTGGACGGGTCGAAGTCGGCGAACCACGGTCCTCCGCTGGACCCCTGGGTCATGGAGCAGCGGACCCCGTTGGCGGTGGTACCACCGGTGTCCGGGACCGTCCGGCCCGAACAGTAGTGCAGGTTCTTGCCGTCGAAGGGTGAGGCGGACGGGTAGCCGAACGTGTACACCTGCACGCCCTGGTTCACCCGATCCTCGGTCCAGGTGTCGAAGGAGAGCCGCTGGGACCCGACCCGCTCCTGAACGGTGGTGGAGTCGGCCTCGTTGAGCACGACCATCGCGAAGTCGTAGCTGTCGTCCGCCTCCTTCGCCCACTTGGGGGAGACGATCAGGTCGCGGGCGGTGAACTTGCCGTGGGGGGCGTCACCGTCGTCGTGACCGGGCACGAAGGTCCAGTTGCGGGCCCAGGCGCCCTTTCCGTCCTTGGCGCAGTGACCGGCGGTCACCAGGGTGCTCTCGTTGGCGGAGTCCACGACGGAGGCCGAACAGGTGAAGTCGCGCCCGTCCATGGTCAGGTACACCTTGCCGGTGGTGCGGGTGACGAGTCCGCCGTCGTTCCAGGTCTCGCCCTCGCTGTCGGGCCGGGCGGCCTGCGGTTCCACGGCGTCGTCGGTGGGGGCCTGGAGCGTGGGCTCGGTGATCTCCAGGGCGGAGTCGACCAGGGCGGTGATGGGTCGCGCGGCGGCCATGCGCTCGTCGGTCCAGTAGTCGAGGATCTCGGCGTGCTGGTCCTGGGTGACCGCGCCGGCCTGGTGGGCCACCCCGTCCACTCGGGTGGTGGGCGAGTGGCCGGCCTGGGTGACGGCCGACGTGGGTGCGGGAAGATTGTCGATCATCGCCAAGCCCGCGAGGGCGACGGTGGCGGCGGCCAGCGGGGCGATGACCTTGTATTTGGTGGACGAGGTCATGGCCCGATCTTTGCACACTCGCGGTTATCGAATGGCTACTTTGGGTTTGTGTCCTCGGTTTTTCGGGAAGAAGGCCCGGACGCCCTCGGCGGAGGGCGTCCGGGCCGCCGATTCGGAAACGGTCCCGCCTTATCGGGTGAAGGGGATGCTCACCTGAGTGGGCGTCTCCTCGGGAGAGGTCACCTCGACCCTGTTCCCGGTCCGGCTCTCCGCGGTGTAACGGGCGTCGCGGCTGTCCACCACGACCGCCAGTCGATGCCCGGCCGGAACGTCCCACACCACCGAGGACAGCTCGGTCTCCACCGTCACGGGCTCACCCGGGGTGGCGTCGCGCAACGTGTAGGGCGCGTGGCTCAGCAGCGAGCCGGTGCCCCGGTCGTTGATCGCGTACAGGTACACGAACACCGACTGGTCGGCGGCGGTCGGAGTGACCGTGAACGTCACCTCGGGGGTGCCGGCCACGCGTGCGCCGTCGGGATAGGTGGGGCTGGTCCACACGGCCGCCCGGTACCGGTCCACGGTGGGCAGCAGGACCCCGGTGGGAACGTCGAAGAACTGCTGGAGCGCGCCGGAGAGCAGCACGGTGCCGCTCTCGGCGGTGCTGCCGACCCCGGTCCGGAAGTCGTAGTCCCAACCGGTCTGCGGCTCCGCCTCCATCGCCCCGGTGCTCTGCCAGCGCAGCCAGTCCTTGCTGGGCTCGCCGAGGTAGTACTCATCGGTGTCGGTGGTCACCGACGGCCAGTCGGCGTGCGAGGACCACTCGCTTCCGTTGTTGGGCTTGACGAGCACGGGCTGCTCGGTGTCGATGCCGTTGTCCTCGCCCTTGAGGTGGTGGTCGAACCAGCGTCCCAGGTCCTCCCAGACCTCGTTGGGCAGGCCGAACGCGCCGAACGCCTCGGCGGTGGCGTGGTCGCCGGGGGTGAGCATCATGCGCTTGGGGCCGGAGAGCTCCTCGTAGAAGTCGGCCATGTGCCCGACGGGGAACATGCCGTCGTTCCAACCGTGCGCGATCATCACGGCGGTTCCGTTGGCGTTGAGCCGATCCACCTTGGTGCTCGCGGAACGGTCCGGGGCCATCTCCAGGATGGGGTCGACGTTGCCGCCGCGGTACTCGTGCTCGACCTCCCGGAGTAGTTCACCGGGACGTCCGACCAGGTTGCCGGCGAGGAGCAGTAGTTCGGCGGACTGTACGTCGATGGTCTCGTTCGGGTAGAGGGAGGCCTCCAGGTCGGCCCAGCCGCTCATGGAACCGACGACCTTGACCCGCTCGTCCTCGGCGGCGGTCAGCAGGCTGATGCCCGCGCCGTAGGAGATGCCGGCCATGCCGATGCGGTCGGCGTCGGAGTCGGTGTTGGCCAGGGCCCAGTCGATGACGGCACTGGCGTCGGCCCGGTCCTCGGGGCCGGCGACCTCGATGCCGCCGCCGGAGTCCCAGAAGCCGCGCGAGCTGTAGGTGACGACCTGGTAGCCGGACTCCTCGGCCAGCTTCTTGGCGGCGCCCACGTAGAGGAGGTGCGGGGTGCCCCAGGCGGACGGCATGACCAGCAGCGGGTGCGGGCCCTCCACGCCGGTGGGGGTGATCACCTTGGCCTTCAGCTCGGTGCCGTCGTGGCTGACGATGGTCTCGTAGCCGATCGTGGAGCCGACGCTCTGCGCGGCGGCGGGGGCGGGGGAGAGGAGCGCGGCGGCCAGGACTGACGCCACGAGGATGGACAGGATCCGGGGGAGCGCGCCGCTCAGGGCGCCTCTGGGGGTGGGGGTCATTCGAAACCTCGAAGGGGGAGGGGCGGGGAGGCTCCGATGGGTCGCGCCGGCGCCATCGGGGGAGGGTCGGGGTGCGTGTTCGGTCGTGCCCGACCGTGCTCGGCGTCACTTTCTACTGTGGCGTAACTTACTCACCGGTTAAGTTAGGCGAACGACGTTCCCGTGTAAAGCCCCGGCCGTCTCCCCGACGTTTCCGCGTTGTCCACAGGCCCCCGACGCCGATCCGAGAATTGGGCGACAATGGAGGGGTGCGAGAAGAACAGCAGCGAACAGTAGTGATCCTCGGGTCCACCGGTTCCATCGGTACCCAGGCCATCGACATCGTCCAGCGCAACCCCGAACGTTTCCGCGTGGTGGGTCTGGCCGCCGGCGGTGGGAGGGTGGACCTGCTCGCCAAGCAGGCCGTGCGGCTCGGCGTCGAACGAGTGGCCGTGGCCGATGAGTCCCGAGCGGCCGAGCTCACCCGCCTGTTGACCGAACAGGGCTCCTCCGCCCAGGTGCTGACCGGTGGTGAGGGCGTGGCCGCGCTGGCCGGGAACCCCTGCGACGTCGTCCTCAACGGCATCACCGGGGCCCTGGGGCTGGAGTCCACGCTCGCCGCGCTGCGCGCCGGCGCCACCCTGGCCTTGGCCAACAAGGAGTCCCTCATCATCGGCGGTCCGCTGGTGCGCGACCTGGCCGCACCCGGCCAGATCGTCCCGGTCGACTCCGAGCACTACGCCCTCGCCCAGTGCTTCCCGTACCGACCAGAGGGCGAGCTCACCAGCCCCGCCCAGGGTCTGGTCCGCGCCGAGCTTTCGGAGGTGCGGCGCCTGGTCGTCACGGCCAGTGGCGGGCCCTTCCGCGGCCGCCGGGCCGAGGAACTGGCGAACGTCACGCCCGAACAGGCGTTGAACCACCCCACCTGGAGCATGGGACCGGTCATCACCGTCAACTCCGCCACCCTGGTCAACAAGGGGCTGGAGGTGATCGAGGCCAACCTGCTGTTCGACGTTCCCTTCGATCGCATCGACGTGGTCGTCCACCCGCAGTCGATCGTGCACTCGATGGTCGAGTACGTGGACGGCACGACCCTGGCCAAGGCCAGCCCGCCCAGCATGATGATCCCCATCGCCTACGGCATGAGCGCCCCGGAACGCGTCCCGGACGCCGCCCCCGGCATGGACTGGACCAAGGCGCAGAGCTGGACCTTCGAGCCGCTCGACCACGAGGCCTTCCCCGCGGTGCGCATCGCGGCCGAAGTCGGTGTAGCCGGCGGCACCGCCCCGGCGGTGTACAACGCGGCCAACGAGGAGGCGGTCGACGCGTTCCTGCGTGGGAACCTCGCGTTCCCGGCGATCATGGACACCGTGTCCCGGGTAGTCTCGGAACACCAGCGGACGGATCGGCCGGGTTCCACGCCCCTGACCCTGGACGACGTCTACGCCGCAGACACCTGGGCCCGAACCCGCGCTCGCGAACTGCTCGCCCGCGGCTGAGGACCGACCTGGCTTGAGGAGAGATACATGGTCGTGCTGTTGACCGTGGTCGGCATCATCCTGCTCGTCCTGGGACTGCTGTTCTCGATCGCCTGGCATGAGCTCGGCCACATGGCCACGGCCAAGATGTTCGGCATCAAGTGCACCGAGTTCATGGTCGGGTTCGGAAAGACCCTGTGGTCCACCCGCAAGGGCGAGACCGAGTACGGCATCAAGGCGGTGCCACTGGGCGGGTTCGTGCGGATGGTCGGGATGCTCCCGCCCGCCCGCCGTACCGAGGACCAGGGCGCCCGTAAGATGTCGCGCTGGCGGGCCCTGGCCGAGGACGCCCGCGAGGCCTCCTACGTGGAGTTGTCCCCCGAGGACGAGGACCGTCAGTTCTACCAGCGTTCCCCGTGGAAGCGGCTGATCGTCATGTTCGCCGGCCCGGGCATGAACCTGGTGCTGGGAACGGTGCTGCTCGGCGTGCTCTTCATGGGCATCGGTGTGTACCAGGACACCAACGAGGTCGGTGTCGTCAACGAGTGCGTGGTCCCACAGAGCGCCTCCATCACCGAGTGCACCGACGACCTGCCGGCCACCCCCGCCCACGAGGCCGGGCTGCTGCCGGGTGACGTCGTGGTGTCCGTGGGCGGTACCGACACCCCCGACTGGGCTTCGGCCAGCCGTGAGATCCGGGTGTCGGACGGCCCCACCGAGTTCGGCATCGAACGCGACGGCGAAGAGCTCACCACCGAGGTGGACATCGTCCAGAGCGAGCTGCCCGCCCGCGACCAGGCCGGTGAGATCGTCTACGAGACCGACGAGGACGGCGACAACGTCTACGACGAGAGCGGCCGTCGGATCCCGGCCGTGGAGACCGTCGGCTTCCTGGGCATCCACTTCGCCAAGGAACGCGGCACGCTCACCGTGGCCGAGTCCGCCGGTGAGGTCGGCGAGATGCTGGTCGGCGTCGGTCAGGCCATCGTGGCGCTGCCGAGCAAGGTTCCCGAGGTGTTCGGCGCGGCCTTCCTGGGCGAGCAGCGCACCGAGGACTCTCCCGTGGGCATCGTCGGTATCTCCCGCATCGGCGGCGAGATCATGTCGCAGGGTCTGCCCCTGGTGGATACCGCGGCGATGATGATCAGCATCCTGGCCGGCGTCAACTTCTTCCTGTTCGCCTTCAACATGGTGCCGATCCTGCCGCTGGACGGCGGGCACATGGCCGGGGCGCTCTGGGAGTCCATCAAGAGGTGGACGGCGCGTCTGTTCAAGCGGCCCGACCCGGGCCCGGTGGACATCGCGTTGCTCACCCCGGTGGCCTATGTCGTGGTGGTGTGTTTCCTGGTGTTCAGCGTGATCCTGCTCGTGGCGGATCTGGTCAATCCGGTCATGTTGTTCGGTTGAACGGTGTGAGTGCCACCACGAGAGGCCGGGCACCGGCTCCGGGGCGGGTAACCTTGGACGAGCGTTCCGGGAACGACGGCAACGGCCCTGGCCGACCGGACGGAGCACCCGAACGTGGATCCGGGCGCCGCCGCGCCCTTCTCACGAACCGCGACATCAATTGCCGCCGTCCCTTGCCGGTGGCAGACGAGGTGAATCAAGCGTGACCGTCGATCTCGGTATCCCCGTCACCCCTCCGCGTCCTCTGGCCACGCGCCGCGAGACACGGCAGATCATGGTCGGGAACGTCCCCGTGGGCGGGGACGCTCCGGTGTCCGTGCAGTCGATGACGACCACCCGCACCTCCGACATCAACGCGACCCTGCAGCAGATCGCCGAGCTCACCGCCTCGGGTTGCCAGATCGTCCGTGTGGCCGTGCCCACCAACGACGACGCCGACGCGCTGCCGATCATCGCCAAGAAGTCGCAGATCCCGGTGATCGCGGACATCCACTTCCAGCCCAAGTACGTGTTCGCGGCCATCGACGCGGGCTGCGCGGCGGTACGCGTCAACCCGGGCAACATCAAGAAGTTCGACGACAAGGTCGCCGAGATCGCCAAGGCCGCGAACGACGCGGGCACCCCGATCCGCATCGGCGTCAACGCCGGTTCGCTCGACAAGCGCCTGCTGGCCAAGTACGGCAAGGCCACCCCCGAGGCCCTCGTGGAGTCGGCGCTGTGGGAGTGCTCCCTGTTTGAGGAGCACGGTTTTCGCGACATCAAGATCTCGGTCAAGCACAACGACCCGGTCGTGATGGTCAACGCCTACCGTCTGCTGTCGCAGGCCTGCGACTACCCGCTGCACCTGGGCGTCACCGAGGCCGGTCCGGCCTTCCAGGGCACGATCAAGTCCTCGGTGGCCTTCGGCGCGCTCCTCTCGGAGGGCATCGGCGACACCATCCGCGTCTCCTTGTCCGCGCCGCCGGCCGAGGAGGTCAAGGTCGGCAACCAGATCCTGGAGTCGTTGGGTCTGCGTGAGCGCGGTCTGGAGATCGTCTCCTGCCCGAGCTGTGGTCGCGCCCAGGTGGACGTGTACACGCTGGCCGAAGAGGTCACCGCGGGCCTGGAGGGCATGGAGGTGCCGCTGCGCGTGGCCGTCATGGGCTGCGTCGTCAATGGTCCGGGTGAGGCGCGCGACGCCGACCTGGGTGTGGCCTCCGGCAATGGCAAGGGCCAGATCTTCGTCAAGGGCGAGGTCATCAAGACCGTCCCCGAGTCCAAGATCGTGGAGACCCTCATCGAGGAGGCCCTGCGCATCGCCGAGGAGATGGGCGAGGCCGGCGTGGAGGGTGAGCCCAGCGTGTCCGTGGGCTGACGCCACCTTCTCCCCGAGTGCTTCGCGAAAGGGGGAGCGCGGTCGAACACCGTGCTCCCCCTTTCGCGTGCTCGGGGTCGGGGGCGTCAGACCGTGTGTCGTGCGTCACGTGGCGGTGCGTTTTCTTGTCCCGGTGCGCATGAATGCCCTGCGAAAACCCGACAAACGCAATGAATGTGGGTCATGTTACTCAGGCAACACCATTAACGTTGCCTAGGGCACATTTCGGGAGACCCCCACCGTGCCGATCCCACTGATCAGCGAGGAGACAATTCGTGGTGGAGCAGAAGACACCCGCGCGGGTGGGCGCGGGCGTGCCCACGCTTGGTCGACGCCTGTCCAGGCGCAAGCCGGTCGAGAAGTTGGTGGCCGAGACCGAGAGCGGGCACGGGCTGCGCCGCACGATGGGCTTTTGGCAGCTGTCCATGATCGGCATCGGCGCCACTCTGGGCACCGGCATCTTCGTCGTCCTCGGTGAGGCCGTCCCGATCGCCGGTCCCGCCGTCATCCTCTCGTTCGTCCTGGCCGGCGTCACCGCGCTCTTCTCCGCCCTGGCCTACGCGGAGATGGCCGGGATGATCCCCGCGTCCGGCTCCGCCTACTCATACTCCTACGCCACGATGGGCGAGTTCATGGCCTGGGTGTGCGGCTGGTGCCTCATGCTCACCTACGGGGTCTCGGTGGCCGCCGTCGGCGTCGGCTGGGGGCAGTACATCGACGAACTGCTTCAGCTGACCACCGGGCTGTCGATGCCCGAGGCGTTCCTGGTCGGCCCCCTCGAAGGCGGGCTGATCAACCTGCCCGCCGCCATCGTGGTGCTGCTGTCGATGTTCGCCCTGCTGGTCGGGGTCAGGGAGAGTACCCGCGCCAACGCCGTCATGGTCGCCGTCAAGGTGGCCGTGCTGGTCATGTTCGTGGCCATCGCCGTCACCGCGGTCCAGGACGGCAACTTCGCCCCCTTCATGCCCATGGGCATGGCGGGAGTCTCCGCCGCGGGCGCCACCCTGTTCTTCTCCTACATCGGCTTCGACTCCGCCTCCACCGCCAGCGAGGAGGCCAAGAACCCGCAGCGCGACCTGCCTCGCGCCATCATGTTCTCGATGATCGTGGTCACCGCGATCTACTGCCTGGTGGCGTTCAGCGCCGTGGGTGCCATCAACTGGACCGAGTTCGTCGAGGGGCGGACCTCCCTCGCCGGCATCCTCACCGTCGTCACCGGCACCCCGATCTGGGCGGTCATCTTCGCCGCCGGCGCCGTCCTGGCCCTGGCCAGCGTCGTGCTGGTGGTCCTGTACAGCCAGACCCGCATCCTCTACGCGATGTCGCGCGACGGCCTGATCCCCAAGGCCTTCTCCAAGGTCGACGCCAAGGGCACCCCGCGCGCCAACACCGTCATCACCTCGGTGCTCATCGCGCTGCTGGCGGCGCTCGTCCCGCTGGGTCCGCTCGCCGACGCGACCGCCATCGGCACGCTGTTCGCCTTCGCCCTGGTCAACGTGGCCGTCCTGGTGCTGCGCCGGAACCGCCCCGACCTCAAGCGTGCCTTCCGGATGCCCGGCGCTCCGGTGACCCCGGTCCTGGGTGTCCTGGCCTGCGCCTACCTCATGTTCAGCATGTCGCTGAGCGTATGGATCGCCTTCGGCGTCTGGTTGGCGCTGGGGCTGGCGATCTACTTCGGCTACAGCATGCGTCGCTCGGAGCTGGAGCGGGAGGACACGGTCGAAGTCAACGCTTGACCGGCCCGTTCGCGCATCGATCCGTCGTCGAAACGGCATAACTCGCAACGGAACGTCGTTTCGGCGCACGGATCCGACGCCTTGTCGCGCCTAGAGTGGACGCGGTCCGAAGACGATCCACCAGGGAGGACGGACGATGCCGAACCCACTGCGGGTCGCCCTCGACCAGGGCACCGGACGCAGCGGCGACACCGACTCCGCCCTCCGCCGGCTCCAGGAGAGCGCCCGTGCCGCCGCGGCGCGGGGCGCGGACCTCTTGGTGACCCCGGAGATGTCCCTGACCGGTTACAACATCGGTGCCAGGGTCCGGGAACTGGCCGAACCCGCCGACGGCCCGCTCTTCGAGGCGGTGGCCCGGATCGCCGGCGACTCCGGGGTGGCCGTGGTCTACGGTTTCGCCGAACTCGCCGACGGTCGGGTGTACAACGCGGTGCGGCTCGTGGACTCCGACGGGGTCTCCCGCGCGCTCTACCGCAAGACGCACCTGTTCGGTGACCTGGACCGGAACCTGTTCGACCCTGGCGAGGAACTCGTCGTCCAGGCCGACCTCGACGGCCACCGGCTCGGGTTCATCGTCTGTTACGACGTGGAGTTCCCCGAGATCGTGCGGGCCCACGCGGCGGCCGGTACGACCCTGCTGATCGTGCCGACCGCCCTGATGGCGCCCACCACCTCGGTCGCCACCCTCCTGGTGCCGGCCCGGGCCATGGAGAACCAGATCCATCTCGCCTACGTGAACCGTTGCGACGCCGAGGGCGAGCTCGACTACGTCGGGCTGAGCACCCTGGTCGGCCCGGACGGCGTCGAGCTGTCGCGCGCCGGCCCCACCGAGGAACTGCTGGTCGGCGACGTCGACCCGACCGCCGTCGAGGCCGCGCGCACCGAGCCGTTCTACCTGCGTGATCGCCGTATCGACCTGTACGGCCGCTGAACCCACCACCGCGTCACCACCCCAGCCCCAGTGAAGGAGGGCCTTCATGACGTCCGCCGTGCCCACGTCCGCCGGTGCCGCCCCGCAGGGTGAGCGGCCCCTGAACATGTGCGGGCCCGACTTCCCGTTCGCCTACGACTCCTACCTGGACCACCCGGCCGGGCTGGGCCAGGTGCCCGCGGAACACCATGGCACCGAGGTCGCCGTGATCGGCGGTGGGCTGTCCGGCATCGTCACCGCCTACGAGCTCATGAAGATGGGCTTGAAACCGGTGGTCTACGAGGCCGACCGGATCGGTGGTCGTCTGCGCACCGAACGCCTGCCCGGCGCTCCCGAGGACGTGGTGGCCGAGATGGGCGCCATGCGGTTCCCGCCGTCCTCCACCGCGTTCTGGCACTACGTGAACCGCGTGGGTCTGGACACCACCGCCTTCCCGAACCCGCTCTCGCCGGCCACCCCGAGCACCGTCGTGGACCTCAAGGGCAGGACGCACTACGCCACCGATCTGGACGACCTGCCCGAGGTCTACCGCGAGGTCGCCCGGGCCTGGGACCGGACCCTGGAGAGCGTCGACCACAGCCGCATGCAGAAGGCGATCCGTGAGCGCGACGTCGCCGTCCAGAAGGAGATCTGGAACCGGCTCGTCGAGAAGCTGGACGACCAGACCTTCTACGGTTTCCTGTGTCAGGCCCCGGGCTTCTCCTCGTTCCGCATGCGGGAGATCTTCGGCCAGGTGGGCTTCGGTACCGGCGGCTGGGACACCGACTTCCCGAACTCCATCCTGGAGATCCTGCGGGTCACCTACACCGGTGCGGACGACGACCACATGAGCATCGTCGGCGGGGTCGACCGACTGCCGCGACGCCTGTGGGAGGACACTCCGGACAAGCTCGTGCACTGGGCGACGGGCACCTCCCTGGCCTCGCTGCACGAGTCCGGCCCGCTCCCGGCGGTCACGGCGCTGCGTCGCACGGCCGTCAAGGGACGCCCCGGCGGCAACGTCACCGTCACCGACGCCTCCGGTTCCACCCGCACCTACCCGGCGGCGGTCTTCACCGCGCAGTCCTGGGCGCTGCTGTCCAAGGTCGACTGTGACGAGGACCTGCTGCCCATCGACCACTGGAACGCCCTCGAACGGACCCATTACATGGAGTCCTCGAAGCTGTTCGTGCCGGTGGACCGCGCCTTCTGGCGGGACAAGGACCCCGAGACCGGCCGGGACGTCATGAGCATGACGCTCACCGACCGGATGACCCGCGGCACCTACCTGCTGGAGGGCGCGGACCCCGAGGGCCCCGCCGCGATCTGCCTCTCGTACACCTGGTGCGACGACTCGCTCAAGTGGCTGCCGCTGTCGGCCAACGAGCGACTGGAGGTCATGCTGGCCTCGTTGGGCAAGATCTACCCGGGCGTGGACATCCGTTCGCACGTCACCGGAGACCCCGTCACGATCTCCTGGGAGGACGAGCCCTACTTCATGGGCGCGTTCAAGGCGAACCTGCCCGGTCACTACCGGTACCAGCGACGTCTGTTCACCCACTTCCGTCAGGACGACCTGGAGGAGCGCCACCGCGGCCTGTTCCTGGCCGGGGACGACATCTCCTGGACCGCCGGTTGGGCCGAGGGCGCCGTTCAGACCGCCCTGAACGCCGTGTGGGGCGTGATGCACCACCTCGGCGGCACCGCCGACCCCACCAACCCGGGCCCGGGTGACCTGTTCGACGAGCTGGCCCCCGTCGCCCTGCCCGAGGACTGATCCACGCGTCCATCCGACGGAAGGAGGGCCCTGGTCCGCGTTCCCCACAACGCGGACCGGGGCCCTTTTTCCGCTCCCGGAACACCTGCGATAGGTTGCGGGCGGCCGGGAGCCCCCGATGTCTCGGCCGCATGCCCACCGAGATGAGGAAGTGCCCATGGTCATCAAACGTCTGCTCGCCGGTATCGGATTCGGTGGGGCCTCGGTGGAGACCTCACTGGACTCCTCCGTGACCGTTCCGGGCGGCTCTCTTCAGGGCACCGTCGTCATCGCGGGCGGTGACGTCGAGCAGAAGGTGGAGCAGCTCACGATCGGCCTCCAGGCCCGGGTCGAGACCGAGGTGGGCGACCACGAGGTCGACAGCGCCATGGAGTTCCACCGAGTGCGTCTGGGCGAGGGCGTGGCCCTGGTGCCGGGGCAGCGCTTCGAGGTGCCCTTCGAGCTCTTCGTGCCCTGGGAGACCCCCATCACGACCCACCGCGGTCGTCATCTGCGGGACATGAACCTCGGCGTGAACACTCGTCTGCACGTGGCCAAGGCGGTCGATCCCGGGGACCTGGACCCGGTGGCCGTGCAGCCCCTTCCCGCGCAGGCCGCGATCCTGGACTCGCTGTTCTCCCTCGGGTTCACGTTCAAGCACGCCGACCTGGAGCGCGGCCGCCTGGCCAGGACCCGGCAGCGACTGCCCTTCTACCAGGAGATCGAGTTCCGCTCTCCCCGTCGCTACCGGGGCCTGAACGAACTGGAACTGTCCCTGGTCACCGACGAGCACGGCATCGACGTGGTGCTGGAACTGGACAAGAAGCCGGGACTGCTCTTCTCCGAGGGCCGCGACACCTACCACCGCTTCAGCGTGAGCCACCACGAGGGCGCCGGTCGTGACTGGTCGGGGCACCTGAACCAGTGGATCGACTCCCTGGCGGGCCGTAGAGGCCTCTTCTAGGTCTGATCGGCGGTACCGGCGAGGATGGGCTGGTCGACCAGGCGGGACAGCACCAGGGTGCTCTTGGTGCGCACCACGAAGGGTTCGGCGCCGATGCGCTCGATGACCTCTTCCAAGTGGTGGGTGTCGCGGGCGCGGACCTGGACCAGGGCGTCGGCGTCGCCGGTGACGGTGCACGCCGAGGTGATCTCGGCGTAGCCCGTCAGACCCTTGCGGATCTCGGTGGGGGAGGTGCGGGCGCGGCAGTACAGCTCGATGAACGCCTCGGTGGTCCACCCGATCGCCTTAGGTTCGACCACGACGGTGAAGCCGCGCACGGCGCCCGACTCGACCAGCCGATCCACCCGGCGCTTGACGGCGGAGGGGCTGAGACCGACCTCTCCGCCGATCTCGGCGAAGCTCATCCGTGCGTCCGCGCCGAGTATCGCGATGATCCGCTCATCGACACGATCAAGCCGCATTGCGCCCCTTTGTCACCATCTGAAACGACCAGGGCACATCTTACCGTCGGCATGCCAGGGTGGGGTCCGTGTCGCTTCCCATTGTCATGCTCGGTAACAGAGAGAATGCGCTAGAAGGTTCAAAGGGGATGGCGAGGGGTGGACGGGTGCGGGGACGAACGGGCACACGATGGGTCGCCTACTGCGGCGGCGGCGCGCTTTTGGCCGCACTGACCGCACTATCCCCCGCCCAGGCCGCCGCTCCCACCGCCCCCGAGGCCCCCGCCCCCGAGACGTCCCTGGACTGGGCGCCATGCGAGGACCTCGACCCCGTCGAGGACGAGAACCTCGAATGCGCCACCCTCGCCGTGCCGATGGTCCACGGACCCGGCGTCGCCGACCCTCACGCCCTCACCGAGAGCGTCGAGATCGCGCTCTCCCGCGTGCCCGCCACCGGCACCGCCGAACACACCATGCTGGTCAACCCGGGCGGCCCCGGCAGCGCCGGCCGCCAGTGGGCCTCGCACACCCACCTGCGCATGCCCGAGGAACTCCGCGAGACCTACGACGTGGTCGCCTTCGACCCGCGCGGTATGGGCGCCTCCACCCCCGGGATCACCTGCGACCCCGACTTCTTCGCCCCGGTCCGAAAGGACACGGTCCCGGCCGACGCAGAGGAGGAACAGGCCCTGCGCGCCGACGCCGAGGCCTACGCCGACGCCTGCGCGGAGGACGCCGGCCCCCTCCTGGACCACATGCGCACCGAGGACACCGCCCACGACATGGACGCCATGCGCGTCGCCCTGGGACGGGAACAGGTCGACTACCTGGGTTACTCCTACGGCAGCTACCTCGGCACCGTCTACAGTTCGCTCTACCCCGACAGCGTCCGCGCCGTGGTCCTGGACAGTGTCGTCGACCCGGACAACCCCTGGTACGAGAGCAACCTGGCGCAGAGCCGGGCCCTGGACCGGGCCGCCCACAACTTCTTCGACTGGGTGGCCCGCCACGACGACGCCTACGGGCTGGGCACCGACGGAGAAGCGGTCGCCGACGCCTACTACGACCTGCGCTCCGAACTGCGAGAGAACCCCGCGGAGGACACGGTCGGCCCCACCGAACTGGAGGGCGCCGTCATCGTCGTCGCCTACAGCGGCGGTACCTGGCCCGCGGTCGCCTCCGCCATGTCCGCGCAGATCCGGGACGGCGACTCCGCCCCCCTGCGGGAGTTGCACGAGAACTACGGCGACGACGCCGAGAGCGACCCCGCGTACGGCGGCTACCTCGCCGTCCAGTGCACCGACGCCGAATGGCCCAAGGCCTGGGAGACCTGGAACGCCGACGCCCGGCAGGTGCACGAGGACGCGCCCTTCATGGGATGGCACAACATCTGGTACAACGCCCCGTGCGCCACGTGGGACGGAGAGTCCGCCCCCTGGCTCCAGGTCGGTGACGCGCCCGACGAATACCCCGCCTACGACGGTGACGTGCTCCTCGTGCACGCCACCGACGACGGCGCCACCTCGGTGGAGGGGGCGTACGCCCTGCGCGAGCGCCTGCCCGGGTCCTCCCTGGTGATCGAGGACGGCGGCATCACCCACGGGGTCTCCCTCACCGGCAACGCCTGCGTGGACGAGGCCGTCGTCGACTACCTGCGCGAGGGGACCCTGCCCGAACGCGGCGCCGAGGGCCCCGACCTGACCTGTGACCCACGCCCCGAACCCGAACCGCGCGACACGCAGTCCGCGCCCCACACGCCCGTGGACCGATTGGGCCCCATCGGTTTGGAGTACCCGGGTGAGTCCGCAGGAACGGTCGAATAGGCTGGAATCGGCGCGAATTCGTCTTTGGCCCGGTGACCGTTCCCGGTCATCGGGGATATGGGGGAGATGCGATGCTGCGGACCTCACCGGTTCGAATTCTGGGCGAACACGACCGGGAGGCCGTCCGAACGCTCCTGGACACCGACCCCGTCGGCAACGTCTTCGTCGCCTCGCGCCTGCTGACCACCGGGATCGCCGGTGTCGGCGGCGCCGAGGTGTGGGGACACGTCGAGCGAGGCAGGTTGACGGCGCTGTGCTACTCGGGCGCCAACCTGGTCCCGGTCAACGCCGGGCCCGCCGCCGTTCGCAGTTTCGCCGACCACGCTCGGTGGCGCGGCCGCCGCTGCTCGTCGATCGTCGGCCCCGTGGAGGCGGTCAGCGACTTCTGGCACCAGGTCACTCCCGCTTGGGGGCCCGCCCGAACGATCCGTGCCAGCCAACCCGTCCTGGAGATCGACGGGCCACCGGCGGTGCCCGCCGACCCACTGGTGCGCCGTGTCCGCGTCAGCGAGATCAACACCCTGGTACCGGCCTGTGTCGCCATGTTCACCGAGGAGGTCGGTGTCCCACCGGACTCCGGTGATGGGGGAGCGCTCTACCGGGCCAGGGTCGAGGAACTCGTCCGCACCGGTCGTGCCTTCGCCCGCATCGAGGACGGTCGGGTCGTGTTCAAGGCCGAGATCGGTGCCGTCACCCCCCAGGCCTGCCAGGTGCAGGGTGTGTGGGTGCACCCGGAGCTGCGCGGTCGTGGGTACTCCGCGGCCGGTATGGCCGCGGTGGTGAACTACGCCCTCGCCGAGATCGCGCCCCGCGTGACCCTGTACGTGAACGACTTCAACTCCCCGGCCCGCGCCACCTACAGCAGGGTCGGGTTCCGCCAGGTCGGCGAGGTCATGTCCGTGCTCTTCTGAGCCGCGTACCTGACGGATCGGTGTCAGATCGAGGGATCGACCCGGGACCCGGCCGGGGCGGTCCGGTTACGGTTGGCGGATGCTCCGCAACCCGACCGGTCGCGCCCGCCTGGGATTGGCCCTCCTGCTCGCCATGCTCACCGTGTTGGGCCCGCTCAACATCGACATGTACCTTCCGGCGTTCCCGGAGATCTCCGCGGACCTGGGGGCCAACGCCTCCCAGGTGCAGCTGAGCCTCACCACCTGTCTGGTCGGGCTCGCCGCGGGTCAGGTGGTGATCGGCCCGGTCAGCGACGCCCGCGGCAGGCGCGGACCACTGCTGGTGTGCGTCGCGTTGTTCGTCCTGGCCACGGCCCTGTGCGCGCTCGCGCCGAACACGACGGTGCTGGTCCTGGGCCGGTTCCTCCAGGGCTTCACCGCGAGCGCCGGGGTGGTGCTCTCCCGTGCGATCGTGCGCGACGTCTTCGACGGATCCGCCCTCACCCGCTTCTTCGCGCTGATCATGGTGGTCGTCGCGGTGGCGCCGATGGCCGCGCCGATCCTGGGCGGCGGTGTGCTGTGGCTGCCCTTCACCGACTGGCGGTCCATCTTCTGGACGTTGGCCCTGGTGGGCGTGGTGGTCGTCGTGGTGGTGGCGGTGCGGTTGCCCGAGACCCTGCCGACCGAACGGCGTATCCCCGGCACCCTGGGCGGGAGCCTGGCCGCGATGGGCGTCCTGCTGCGGGACCGTCGTTACCTGGGGTACACGCTCGTCGTCGGCCTGCTGCACGGCGGCAGCTTCGCCTACGTGGCCGGGACCCCGTTCGTCTACCAGGACCTGTACGGGGTGTCCCCGCAGGTCTTCGGGTTCCTTTTCGGGGTCAACGGCATCGCGATCATCCTGGGCAGCGCCGCGGTGGGCCGACTCGGCGAACGCTTCGGTGAGCGGTCCCTTCTCTACGTCGCCGTGGTCACCGCCGTCGTGGTCACCGCCGTCGTGTTCGCCACGGCGCTCCTGCAGGGCCCGCTGTCGCTGCTCGTGGTTTCGATCTTCGTCTACATGACGTGCATGGGGGTGGTCCTCACCGGTTCCTTCGCGCTGGCGATGGAGGGCCAGGAGGACCGGGCGGGCAGCGCCGGTTCGCTGTTGGGCGCGCTACCCATGTTCATCGGCGCCGTCGTGGCGCCGCTGGTGGGGTTGGACGAGACCACCGCGGTGCCCATGGGGGTGCTGCTGTTCGGCACCTCTGCCCTGGGCCTGCTGGTGATGGCGACGATGACCCGCCCTCGGGTCCCGAAGGTCCCGAGGGCGGGGCCGGGTGAGGCTCGGATTCCCTAGCAGTCCTCTTCCAACCAGGCGGAGTTGAATCGCAGGAACGTGATGTGCTCGACGTTCCCGCGCTCGTAGAGGACACCGAACTCGTCGTCGCCCAGGGGCACGATCGTGGAGTAGGCGGCCGCGCCGCGGTCGATGGCCCTGGCCACCGGCCAGGTCTCACCGTCGTCGCAGGACATGTTGACCGTCAGGTTCTCCCGCGAGCTCTCGTGTCTGGTGTTGGTGAACAGGAGCTTGTGCGCTCGATCCGTGCCCTCCTCGGCGTCGGCGTCGTAGCGGATCAGGCCGGCGTTGTTGGTGGGGTCGATCAGTTCGTGGTCGGGGACCGGGTCGCCGTAGGTCTCGCCACCGTCCTCGGAGTAGGCGATCAGGCGGTAGGGGCCCTGCGGGGTGCGGCTGTTGAGCATGACGCGACCGTCGGCCAACTCCACGGTCTTGTTCTCGTCCATGCCCGGTCCCACGGGTTCTCCGGCCTGCCAGGTCTCCCCGTGGTCGTCGCTGTAGACGCTCACGGCGTAGATCCCGTCACCGGAGTCGTAGGCGTACTGCTGGACCAGGCGACCGTCGGAGAGCTGGATGCCGGTGCCGGACGAGGCGAAGATCCCGAACCAGGCGGGGTCCTTGATGTCCTCGGTGATGCGCCGGGTCTTCCAGGTCCGTCCGCCGTCGTCGGAGTAGGAGTAGTCGGTGTGGAGGATGTCCTGGCTGTCGTTGGAGTTGCCGTCGGAGGAGTTGAAGAACCCGACCCCGTCGGGTCCGTGGGCGTGGAACATGAACAGGCGACCGGTCTCGCGGTCCAGGAGCAGGCTGGGGTCGCCCGCGCCGACACCGTCGTCGTAGTCGACGACCACCTGGGGTTCGGTCCAGGTGCGTCCCTTGTCGTGGCTGCGACGGACCATGAGGTCGAGGTCGCCGGGCAGGTCGGCGGCGCTGTCATTGCGTCGGTCGTAGGCGGCGACCAGCGTGCCGTCTTCGAGCACTTCGAGGGCGGGGATGCGCCAGGTGTGGGCGCCCTCTCCGGCACTGGCCAGGTCGACGCGTTCGATGATCGGTTCGGCCGCGGTGGTCCGGGGGTCGGGGGTGGCGTCGTCGGCTGCGGCGGGCGACACCAGGGCGGCGGTGACGGCCAGGCCCACAGCCATGACGACGGGACTCGCGTGCTTTCTCATGGATACCTCCGGTAGGGGGCGGAGGCATCGGACATCAGACGTCTAGGACGCTAAGCGTCGGGGGTGTCGTGGTCAACCCCCGTTGTGGCGGGTTTTTCGAGGAGATGGAGGATCGGGGCGTAGTGGTCGGCCACCGCCGCCACGAACCCGGCCTGGTCTCCTCGGTGCGCGGCGTCGATGATCGCTCGGTGCGCGGCGGCGGTCTCGCGGGCGTCCTCCTCCGTGGTGAGCAGTAGCGGGGCCACGACCGCCTGCACGTCCCAGAAGGCCCCGGTGAGCTGGGTGACCAGCTGGTTGTTCAGGGGGGCCAACAGCATCAGGTGGAAGGCGCGGTCCTCCTCCACGAAGCTCTCGCCGCGTTCGGCGGCCTCCTCCATCCCGGTGACCAGTTCCGCGAGGCTCTGGTGCTGTTCCTCGTCGTACCCGTTGACGATGTCGCGGCCCAGGCCCTGTTCGAGGACCTTGCGCACGGTGACCAGCTCGTAGAGTGTCGCGAGGTCGTCTCCGCTGCTCAGGCGACCGCGGAAGGTCAGGCTCTCGACCAGGGAGTTGAGGGACAGCCGCCCCACGTAGGTGCCGTGTCCGTGCCGGACCTCGACTATGTCCAGGGCACTGAGGCGTTTTATCGCCTCGCGGACGCTGGAGCGGCTCGCGCCGAGCTCGGAGCACAGTTCGGTCTCGGTGGGCAGCGGGTCGCCCGGGGTCAGGCCGTTGCGGAGGATGAAGTTCTTGATCTGCTCCGTAACCTCATGACCGCGCAGAGTGTTCCGCGAGGCGGGCTTGGTCAATTCCTCGGTCAACGTATTGACCCCTTTCCTGTTTGGTGCTTAGAGTCACACCCTACAGGCATCGGACATCAGACGTCATATGCCCTTCCCCTGAGGTCTTGCCCGTCCCCCCGACAAGGAGTGATCGTGTTCCACTTCGACCCCGGCGCCATGGAGCGTCGGCGTTTCCTCCAGTTCGTCGGTGCCACAGGCACCGCCGCGGCCCTGGCCGGATCGCTCAGCGCCTGCGGGGCCTCCTCGGGGGGAGGAGGGGGTTCCTCGAACCGCATCGAGGCCGGCCTGTCCTACACGCTTTCCACCGGTTTCGATCCCATGACCGCGACCGGGGCCCTGCCGCAGGCGGCCAACCTGCACATCTTCGAGGCCCTGGTCGACCTGGACCCGGTGACCCGGGAGCCCTACAACGCGCTCGCCGCCGACATGCCCGAACAGGTCGACGACACGACCCTGCGCGTCACCCTCCGCGAGGAGGCGGTGTTCCACAACGGAGACCCCGTCACGGCCGAGGACGTGGTCTACAGCTTCGAGCGGGTCCTCGACCCCGAGAACAACTCGCTGATGGCGCAGTTCGTCTCCTTCATCGAGGAGGTGACGGAGGTGGACGAGGACACGGTGGAGATCGTCCTCAAGCACCCCTTCGCGCTCGCGGTCGAACGGCTCGGCATCATCAAGATCGTGCCCAAGGCCCTCGTCGAAGAGGACCGGCAGGGGTTCGACTCGGCACCCGTCGGCTCCGGCCCCTACAAGCTGGTATCGGCCACCGCCGCGGACAACATCACCTTCGAACGGTGGGAGGCCTACAACGGCCCGCGCGAGGCGCTCGCCGACGAGATGGTGTGGATGCTGCTGGACGACCCCAGCGCCCGCGTCACCGCCCTCCAGTCCGGCCGGGTCAGCGTGATCGAGGACGTGCCCTACCTCGACGCCGAAGCGTTGGAGTCCGCCTCGACCGTCGAACAGGAGCAGTCGTTCGGCCTGCTGTTCCTCATGTTCAACTGTGCCGAGAAGCCCTTCGACGACAAGCGGGTCCGCCAGGCCCTGCACTACGCCATCGACCACGAGAAGATCGTCGAGACGGCGATGCTGGGCGGAGCGGCCGCCGCCACCGGATTCCTGCCCGAGTCGCACCCCGACCACCGCGAAGCGGGCACGGTCTACCGGCACGACCCCGACCGGGCTCGGGAACTGCTGGAGGAGGCCGGGGTCGACGGACTGGAGATCGACCTGGTCGCCACCAACACCGGCTGGGTCAAGGACGTGGTCCCGCTCATCAAGGAGAGCTGGGACGCGGTGGGCGTCACCACCACCCTCGACATCGGTGAGTCGGGCGGTCAGTACGCGAACAAGGTCGAGAGCGGCAAGTTCCGTGCCATGGTCGCCCCCGGTGACCCGTCCGTCTTCGGTAACGACGTCGACCTTCTGTTGCGCTGGTTCTTCGACGGTCAGTGGCCCACGAGCTACTACAACTGGTCCGAGACCGAGGAGGCCGACAAGGTCCTCGAACTTCTCGACGAGGCCGTCCGGACCGACGACGAGGCGGAGCGCGCCGAACTCTGGGCGGAGACGATCGACCTCATCGCCGACGAGGTCCCCCTCTACCCGATCCTGCACCGCAAGCTGATCACGGCTTGGAACGACGACGCGCTGGAAGGGTTCCGGCCGATCAACACCACCGGCTTGTCCTTCCTGGACGTCGGCCCGGCCTGACCTCGACCTCGGGGCCGGACCCACCCGAACGGGTCCGGCCCCCGCCCGCTCCACGAGGAGAGAAACCCCGATGCGCGTCTTCATGCGCCTCGCCCTGCGCAGAGCACTGGTCCTACCGGTGATGCTCCTGGGCGTCTCCCTGCTGGTCTTCGTGATCCTTCAGTTCTCACCGAACGACCCCGCCTACAACGCCTTGGGCGTGGGCGCCAGCGAGGAGGCCCGTGCCGCCTACGCCGCGGAACACGGACTCGACCAACCACTGCCCGTCCGTTACATCGACTTCCTCGGGGACCTGGTCCAAGGTGACCTGGGAATGACCGCGCCGCCGGCCACCCCCGTGGTCGACCGGATCGCGGAGGCCTTCCCGCTCACCCTGGAACTGACCATGACGGGCATGGGCGGAGCCATCGTCTTCGCCCTGTTCATGGGACTCACCGGCGCTCTGTGGCGGGACCGTTGGCCCGACCAGGTCACCCGGATCGTGTCCATCGCCTGTGTGGCGCTCCCACCGTTCTGGCTGGCGATCCTGCTCATCCAGCAGTTCTCCCTCGGGCTCGGGCTCCTGCCCACCGGTGGCTACACCGCTCCGGTCGACTCCTTCTCCGGTTGGGTCATGACCATGACCCTGCCGACCATCGCGGTGGCGATCCCCATCGGCGCGCAGCTCTCCCGCCTGGTGCGCACCTCGATGGTGGAGGAACTCGACCGCGACTACGTCCGCACCGCCATCGGCAACGGCCTGCCCCGGTGGCTCGTACTGCGCAGCGCCCTGCGCAACGCGCTGATCACGCCGTTGACGGTGCTGGGGTGGCGGTTCGGCTACGCACTCGGCGGCGCGGTGGTCATCGAGACCATCTTCGACCTGCCCGGCATGGGCCAACTCCTGCTCACCGGCGTGACCAACGCCGACGTCGCCCTCGTCCAGGGCGCCGTGCTCACGGTCGCCATCTCCCTCTTGGTCGTCAACCTCGTGATCGACCTGCTCTACGTCGTCGTCAACCCACGGATCCGAGAGGTGTGATCACGTGCGCCCTCGACTCGCGGACCGCCTGACCGGGCTCTCCAAGCCCTCCAGGAAACACCGCCTGTCCCTCGCCGCGAGGATCTCCCTCGTGGTCATGCTGGCGATCTGCGTCATCGCGATCGTCGCACCCTTCTTCGTCCAGAACCCGCTGGCCACGGGCGTCCCGGCCCAGCCGCCCGGACCCGAACACTGGTTCGGCACCGACCGGGCCGGACGCGACGTCTTCTCCCGGGTCGTGCACGGGGCGCGCTACTCGTTGCTGATCGGCATTGGCGCCACCCTGTTGGCCCTGTTCGTGGGCGGGATCCTCGGTGGTATCGCCGCCACCTCCCACCGCGTCATCGACGAGTCGATCATGCGGGTGCTGGACGTGCTCATGGCGTTCCCCGGGATCGCCCTGGCCGCCGTGCTGGTCGCGGTCTTCGGCAGTGGCATCCCCGTCCTCATCGGCGCCATCGCGGTGATCTACGTGCCCTCTCTGGCCAGGGTCGTGCGCGCCAACGTCCTGACCCAGTACGGGGAGGACTACGTGGCGGCGGAACGCCTGATCGGTGCCCGTCGCCACTACGTGCTGATCAAGCACGTCGCGATCAACTGCGCCGCGCCGGTCATGGTGTTCGCGGCCATCCTGGTGGCCGACGCGATCGTCTACGAGGCCAGCCTGGCCTTCATCGGCGCCGGTATCCAGGACCCGCTGCCCAGCTGGGGCAACGTCATCTCCTACGGACGTCAGCTGCTGTTGTCCGGCGGCTGGTGGGCCACCTTCTTCCCCGGCCTGGCCATCCTGCTGACGGTGCTCGCCCTCAACATCCTCTCCGAGGGACTCACCGACGCCTGGGCCGCGCCCAAGAGCGCGGTGCGCGGCGGGGGCGGCGCGACCGACTCCGCCGAGACCACCACCGACGTCCCGGCCGAGGACGACGACCGCACCGAGGTCCTGGCCCGTCTCGCCACGGCCGTCCGTGAACGCGAGGAGACCGTACCGCCGGTCGCCGAGGACGCGCCCACCCTGCTGTCCGTGCGCGACCTGCGCATCGGGTTCCCCGGCAGCCACGGCGACGTGTCCGTGGTCGACGGACTCTCCTTCGACGTCCGGGCCGGAGAGACCCTCGGCCTGGTCGGCGAGTCCGGCTGCGGCAAGAGCCTCACCAGCCTCGCCCTGATGGGTCTGCTGCCCCGCCAGGCCGAGGTGACGGGCGAGATCCTCTACGACGGCAAGGACCTGCTGTCCCTCTCCCAGAAGGAGCGGCGCGCCTACTCCGGACCCGAGCTGGCGATGGTCTACCAGGACGCCATGTCGTCCCTCAACCCCTCGGTCCTGGTCGGTACCCAGTTGCGCCAGCTCACCAGCCGGGGAGGTGACCAGAGCCCGGCCGAACTCCTGGACCTGGTCGGCCTCACCCCCGAGCGCACCATGCGCAGCTACCCGCACGAACTCTCCGGTGGTCAGCGCCAACGCGTGCTCATCGCCATGGCGCTCTCCCGCAAGCCGCGGCTGCTCATCGCCGACGAACCGACCACGGCGCTGGACGTCACCGTCCAGGCCCAGGTGGTGGAACTGCTCGCCAGACTGCGGGACGAACTCGGCTTCGCGATGGTGCTGGTCTCGCACGACCTCGCCCTGGTCGCCGAGATGTCCCACCGCGTGGCCGTCATGTACGCGGGCCAGCTCGCCGAGGTCGCGCCCGTCCGCGACCTGCTCACCCGGCCGCGCCACCACTACGCGCGGGGGATGCTCGGTTCGGTCCTGTCCCTGGAGGCGGGGGCCGAACGCCTCCACCAGATCCCCGGGGTCGTACCGGCCGCGCAGGACTTCGGTGCCGGCTGCCGTTTCGCCGGCCGCTGCTCCGCGGTCACCCCCGAGTGCCTGACCGCACCGCCCTCCCTGACCAACGACGGTCCCGGCCACGACTACGCCTGCCTGCATCCCGCACCGGCGTCGAAGGGAGCCCTGCTGTGACCGAGCCGATCGTGGAACTCGACGGGGCGCACGTCGTCCACACCGCACGCACCGGAGGCCTGTTCCGCCGCGACCGTGTCCACGCCCTGACCGACGCCACCGCCACCATCGCGCGCGGCGAGGTCCTGGGCATCGTCGGCGAGTCCGGCTGCGGGAAGTCGACCCTGGCCAAGGTGGCGACCGGACTCCAACGACCCACCCGGGGCACCGTCCGCTTCCGTGGCGAGGACCTGTGGGCGATGCCCACCTCGCGACGCCGGCGGGAGTTCGGCTCGGCGATGGGCGTCGTCTTCCAGGACCCCTCGACCGCGCTCAACCCGCGCATGTCGGTCCGCGGGATCCTGCGGGACCCGCTCGACGTCCACCGCCGGGGCACCATGAGCGAACGCGAGGCGCGCGTCGACGAGCTGATCGACCTGGTCGGTCTGCCCGGACACGTGGGCGACGCCGTCCCGGCCCAGTTGTCGGGCGGCCAGCGACAGCGCGTCGCCGTGGCCCGCGCCCTGGCCCTGCAACCGGACGTGGTGGTGGCCGACGAACCGACCAGCGCCCTGGACGTGTCCGTCCGCGCGCAGGTGCTCAACCTGCTCGTCGACCTCAGGTCCCGCCTGGGCCTGGGCATGGTGTTCGTGTCCCACGACATCCAGACCGTCCGCCACCTCGCCGACCGCATCGCCGTGATGTACCTCGGGCGCGTCGTCGAGGAGGGCCCCGCCGAACAGATCGTCGCGGACCCCCGTCACCCCTACACCCGAGCCCTGTTCTCCGCCACCCCGAGCCTGACGCAGCGCTCGGAGCGGATCATCCTGCGCGGACCCGTACCGTCCGCCACCGCACCGCCCACGGGCTGTCCCTTCCGCACCCGCTGCTGGAAGGCGACCGACGTCTGCGCCGAGGAGTTCCCGGCCGGCGACTCCGACAACGGGCACACATGGAACTGCGTCCACCCCGAATCGAACGCGAGGAGCACCGCATGAGTCAGCGCACGCCGAAGTACACGGGCGTGGTCCCGCCGATCGTGACCCCTCTGGACACGAACGGCGAGGTCGACACCGTGTCACTGGAGCGGCTGGTCGGCTCCCTGATCGACGCGGGGGTCTCCGGGATCTTCGCCCTGGGCAGCTCCGGCGAGTCCGCGTACCTGACCGACACCCAGCGCGACACCGTCCTGGACACGGTCGTCGGCGCGGTGTCCGGGCGGGTCCCGGTCATGGCCGGCTGCATCGAGACCACGACCAACAGGGTCGTGGAGCGGGCCGAGGCCGCCGCCAAGCACGGGGCCGACGCCCTGGTGGTGACCGCGCCCTTCTACACGCGCACCCACCCCGCCGAGATCGACCGCCACTTCCGTGTGGTGCGTCACCGGACCGAACTGCCGCTCCTGGCCTACGACGTCCCGGTGTCGGTGCACAGCAAGCTGTCCGCGGACGAGGTCCTCCGGCTGGCCGCCGACGGGATCATCGACGGGATCAAGGACTCCAGCGGAGACGACCCGGGCCTTCGCGACCTGGTGATCGGTGGCCGGGAGATCCCCGGTTTCTCCGTGCTCACCGGGCACGAGGCCGTGGTCGACGCCATGATGCTGATGGGCGCCGACGGCGCGGTCCCCGGACTGGGCAACGTCGACCCCGCCGGCTACGTGCGCCTGATGGCGGCCTGCCTGGCCGGTGACTGGGAGACCGCCCGGCGCGAGCAGGAACGCCTGATCCGACTGTTCCGCATCGTCCGCGCGGCCGACCCCGCCACCGCCGGCGGATCCACCGCCGGGCTCGGCGCGTTCAAGTGCGCGCTCGCCCTCCTCGGAGTCATCGACGACCCCGTGCCGGCGCCTCCGATGCGGCCCTTCACCGACGAGGAGACCTGGCGCGTCCGCGCGATCCTGGAGGAGGTCGAGCTGCTGTGAGCAGGGTCGCCGTGGCCCTGGACATCGGTGGCACCAAGACCGCGGCGGCCACGGTCACCGCCGACGGGGCCGTTCTCACCCGCGCCAAGCGTCCCACCCCGGCCGCGGGGGGAGCTGGGGCGGTACTCGACACCGCGGTCGAACTGGCCCGTGAGGTGGGTGCCGACCACGAGGTCGTCGGGGTCGGTGTCGGCAGCGCCGGGGTCGTCGACCCCGACACCGGACTGGTGCTCTCGGCCACGGACTCCCTGCCCGGCTGGGCCGGTACCGACCTTTGCGGTCACCTGACCGCGGAACTCGGGATGCCGGTGGCCGTGGTCAACGACGTCCACGCCCACGCCCTGGGGGAGTACCGCCGGGGCGCGGCCCGGGGAGGTTCGACGGTCCTGCTGGTGGCCGTCGGCACCGGGGTGGGCGGCGCCCTGCTGTGCGAAGGACGGATCCACGGCGGGGCCCGGGCGGCCGCGGGTCACGTCGGACACGTGCCCGTGGCCGCCGCGGCCGGCCGCCGTTGTCCCTGCGGGGCCGAGGGCCACGTCGAGTCGGTCGCCTCCGGCCCCGCGTTGGTGGCCGAGTACACCGAACGCGGTGGCGCCGCCGTGACACGACTGGAGGAGGTCGTGGCGCTGGTGGATCGGGACCCGGTGGCCCGCTCCGTGCTGGTCGACGGGGCCACGGCCCTGGGATCGGCGCTGGCCGGCCTGGCCAACGTGATCGACCCCGACGTCATCGTGGTCGGGGGCGGGGTCGCCGGGGCGGGGGCCGACTGGTGGTCGGCGCTGACCGAGGAGATCGAACGGGGCCTGGTCCCGGCGCCGGGCGGACTATCGGTGGTCCCCGCGGCGCTGGGGGCGGACGCGGCCCTGCTCGGCGCCGCCCACCTGGTGTGGCGGGAAAACGAAGAGACGACGCGGAAGGAACACCGATGACGAACGTGGTGGAGCGACTCCGATCGGGGGTCGTGGTCTCCTGCCAGGCCTACCCGGGGGAGCCGATGCGCGACCCGGACACGATGGCCCGGGTCGCGCGGGCCGCGCAGGACGGCGGCGCGGTGGGGATCCGGGCCCAGGGACTCGCCGACCTGGCCCGGATCCGCGAGGCCACCGACCTGCCGCTGATCGGTCTGGTCAAGGAGGGGAACAGCGGGGTCGTGATCACCCCGACCCTGGGCCTGGCGCTGGAGGTGGCGCGCGCCGGTTCCGACATCGTGGCGATCGACGCGACCGGCCGCCGGCGACCGGACGGGAGCGCCACCGCCGACATCGTCCGCGCGGTCCACGAGGAGACGGGCCGGTTGGTCATGGCCGACGTCGCGACCCACGAGGAGGGACTCGCCGCGGTGGCGGCGGGCGCGGACCTGGTGGGCACCACCCTGTCCGGCTACACCCCCGCCACGACCGGTGGGGAGGGCCCCGACCTGGACCTGGTGGAGAGCCTCTCGGGCGCCCTGGACGTCCCGGTACTGGCCGAGGGGCGCGTCCACCGGCCCGAACAGGTCACCGAGGCCTTGCGTCGCGGCGCCTTCGCCGTGGTCGTGGGCACGGCCATCACCCACCCGAGCACGCTGACGAGCTGGTTCGTGGCCGCCGCGCACGCCGACGGCGGCGAATGAACGGTGAGGGGCCGAGGACACGTCACGTGTCCCCGGCCCCTCACCGTTGCGTTCAGCCGTCGGTGACCCGGCCCTCGGATTCCATGCCCAGGCGCTCCGGAGCGCCCGGGAACGACAGTTCGAAGTCGGGGGTGTCGGCGATCAACGCCCGCGTGTACTCGTGTTCGGGGGTCGACATCACCTGTCCCACCGGCCCGTACTCCACGATCTTCCCTCCGTTGAGGATCGCGACCCGGTCGGCGATGTTGGACACCAGCGCGATGTTGTGCGTGACGAACAGCAGCGCCATCCCGTCGTCCTGCAACGACCGCAGGAGCTTCACGATCTCCGCCTGCACCGACACGTCCAGGGCCGACGTGATCTCGTCGCACACCAGCAGGTCCGGCCGGGTCGCCACCGCGCGGGCGATGCACACCCGCTGACGCTCACCACCACTGAGCTGCTCGGGGAACCGCTCCCCGTAGGAGGCGGGCAGCGCCGCCCGTTCCAAGGCCTGGGCCACCACCGAATCCGCGTCGGCGGGACGACCCACCAGGTGCCGGTAGGGGCCCAGGATCTGGTCGCGCACCCGCTTGCGCGGGTTCAGCGCCTCGTACGGGTTCTGGAACACGTACTGGATCCGGCGACGCTGCTCGGCGGTGCGCCGATAGCCGTTCGTGGCCAGGGCCTGCCCGTCGAAGGACATCTCGCCGGAGAACTGGTGGTGCAATCCCACCACCGAACGCGACAGGGTCGTCTTGCCCGATCCCGACTCGCCCAGCAGGGCCACGCACTCGCCGGGGGAGACCGACAGATCGATCCCCTCCAACACCCGCGTGCGCCCGTACCCGGCGGACAGCCCGGAGATCCGCAGCAGCGGCTCCTCGTCCCGCTCCGGAGGGTCCTCGTGCCCGGAGGTGCGCAGCAGCGGCACCGCCATCAGCAGCCGCCGTGTGTACTCGTGCCGGGGGTTGGACAGCACCTCGTCGGCGCGCCCGTGCTCGACCAACTCACCGCGGTACATGACCGCGATGTCGTCGGCCAGGTCCGCGACGACCGCCATGTCGTGGCTGATGTACACACCCGCGGTCCCGTACTCGCGGGTCATCGACCGGATGGTCCCCAACACGTGCGCCTGGGTGGTCACGTCCAGACCGGTGGTCGGCTCGTCCAGCACGATCAGGTCGGGGCGTCCCACGAACGCCATCGCGATCGCGACCCGCTGCTGCTGGCCACCGGACAACTGGTGCGGGTATCGGCGTAGGAACGCGGGGTCGTCGGGCAGCGCCACCTCGCGTAGGACCTCGCTCACCCGCTCCGCGACCTGCCCTGGCGTCGCGTCCGTGTCGTGCACGGCCTCGGTCAGCTGGGTGCCCAGACGCAACGCCGGATTGAGCGCCGACGCGGGCGACTGCGGGATGTAGGCCACCGCGCGGCCGCGCAGCTCCCGTACCTGCCGCTCGTTCAGTGACGCGAGTTCGCGTTCGCCGACCCACACCCGACCGTCGGTGATCTCCGTGGCCCGCTTGAGGTGGCGCAGCAGCGAGAGCCCCAGTGTGGTCTTGCCGGAGCCGGACTCGCCGACCAGGCCGAGGATCTCTCCTCGGTTCACGGTCACGGACACGTCGCTGATGATCTCGACGTCCGAGGGACGACCGATCACCGTCAGGCCGTCGACCCTCAACACGGTCTCGTCGCCGGTGGGCTCGTCGGCCCCCGTCGGTTCCGGATGCTCGGTCACTTCTCGACCCCCCGATCGATACCGATCGCCGCGCGGGACAGCCCGTCGGTGATGAGGTTGGCGCCCACCGTCAGGATCGCGATCGCCGTCACGGGGAGGGCCACCGCCCACGGCTGCACGGCCATCCCCTGTCGGTTCTCGTTGATCATCAGGCCCCAATCGGCGGTGGGCGGCTGCATACCCATGCCGAGGAAGCCCAGCACGGCCACCACCCCGATCGAGTAGGTCAGGCGCAGGCCCAGTTCGACCAACAGCGGGCTGGTCACGTTCGGCAGGATCTCCACCGCCATGATCCGCCAACGAGGCAGCCCGATCGCCTCGGCGGCCTTCACGTAGTCCTGTTCGATCACCTTGCGGGTGGCCTCACGGATCACCCGGGCCACGCGTGGCATGTGCGACACCGCGATCACGGTGACGATCAGCCACACCTTCGGGCCGATGATCGACATCACCAGCAGCGCCGCGATGAGCTGTGGGAACGCCAGTAGGACGTCGTTGACCCGCATGAGGACGTCGTCCACCCAGCCTCGGCGGTAACCGGCGATGATGCCGATCACGGTGCCCGCGGCCACGCCGATACCGGCGGCGGAGCCGGCCAGCAGCAACAGCGTCCATCCGCCCCACAGGAACCGGGTGAGCACGTCGCGGCCTCGGTTGTCACCGCCGAACAGCACATCGTCCACACCCGATTCGAACGGCTTGGCCACGAACTCGGTGGGTGTGTAGGGGGCCACGAAGGGGCCCACCACGGCGACCAGTACGACGAGGCCGGTCAGGGCCACACCGATCCTGGTACGCCCGAACCGCCACGCGGTCCGGAACAGCCCCGGACGCCGGACCGGCGTCTTGGGGGTGGTGCTCATCGAAGGTTCACTCATCGGTTCGCGACCCTCACCTTCGGGTTGGCCGCCAGCCCGACCACGTCGGCGATCAGGTTGACCAGGATGTAGATCCCCGCGATGAGCAGGACCACGGCCTGGATCAACGGCACGTCACGGTCTTCGATGGCGTCCATGAGGACCTTGCCGACGCCGGGGAAGTTGAACAGGAACTCGATGGCCACCACACCGCCGGCCAACCAGGCCAACTGCAGGGCGACCACCTGGGCCACGGGGCCGATCGCGTTGGGCGCGGCGTGCCGCCACAACACAACGCGTTCGGACACGCCCTTGAGGCGTGCCTGTTGCACGTACTCGCTCTCCAGGACCTCGATCATCGTCGCCCGCATCATGCGGACGATCGGTGGGGCGACGGCCAGGGAGAGCGTGAGCACCGGCAGCACCCACTGTTCCGGTCCACCCTCACGGGCGTAGACCGACGGGAACAGATCGAGACCGCCCGGGCCCAGGAGCAGGATCAACAGGATGCCGACCACGAACTCCGGGACGGAGGCCAGGACCAGGGTGCCCATGGAGGCGGAGTGGTCGAAGCCGCGGTCCCGGCGCAGCGCGCTGAACGCGCCGACGAACAGCGCGATGGGGGTGGCGACCAGCGCGGACAGACCCATGAGGGTCATCGAGTTCTGGACGGGGGAGGCCAGGTACTCGGAGACGGGTTGCCGATTGGAGAAGGAGGTGCCGAGGTCGCCTTGGACGATCCCCTGCAGCCACTGCGCGTACTGGACGGCCACCGGCTCGTGCAGGTCGAGCTGGTCGCGCAGTGCCGCCAAACGCTCCGGGGTGGCGTCGCGGCCCAGGATGAGTTGGGCCGCGTCGCCCGGTAGCGCCTGCGTGGCCGCGAAGACCACGAGGGACACCGCCCAGAGCGTCAGCGCGCCGAAGAAGAGGCGTACGACGATGAGTCGAGTCATGGTGAGCTTTCGATAGCGGGACTACGGAAATCCGGGGAGGTCCGGTGGCGCCAGGGGTTTGCTCCGTGAACCACGGGGGCGCCAGAACACCGCTTAGTCCTGCTCCATCCACATGGTGTGGAAGGCGTACGAGCCCAAGGGGTGGCCGGAGACGGCGGGCTCCAGCCCGTGCACCCGGTTGGAGTGGGCGTCGATCAGATTCACGAAGCCCCACACGATGTAGCCGCCCTCCTCGTACTCGATCTCCTGCGCCTTGCGGATGAGCTCGTTGCGCTCGTCGTCGTCGGCGGTCTGGCGCGCCTGTGTCAGGTGGTCGAGCCACTCCTCGTGCTCGCCCCACATGGTCTCGTTGTAGGGGGCGCCCACGACGGAGCCCTGCGCGGTCTGGGTGATGTAGTTGCGGGCGCTCCAGAAGTCCTGGCCCAGGGGGTAGGGGAAACCCTCCTCGGGGTTCCAGTAGTCGCTGGGGTTGACGCGGCGCAGGCTCACGTTCACCCCGGCCTCACGGGCCTGCTCCTGGAAGACCTCGGCGGCGGCGACCACACCGGCGCTGATGTCGGAGGTGACCAGCTCGACGTCCAGGCCGTCCTCGTACCCGGCGTCGTCCAGCAGCCGCTTGGCCTCGTCGATGTCCTGCTCACGCTGCGGGAAGTCCTCGGGGTAGGAGGGGTCCATCCGCGCGTACATGTCGTTGCCGACCTGACCGTAGCCGGCGAGGGCCTGGTCGATCATCTCCTGGCGGTCCACGATGAGCCGGAAGGCCTGACGGACGCGTACGTCGTCGAACGGCTTCTCCTCGATGTTCATCGTGAACGGCAGCCACATGCCGGTCTCGGACTCCATGAGTTCCAGGTTCGGGTCGGCCTCGATGATGGTGACCTGGGCGTGCGGCACCTGACTGATGATCTCGACGCTGCCGCTGTTGAGCGCGTTGACGCGGGCGTCGTCGTCGGGGAAGTCGATGATCTCCAGTTCGTCCACGTACGGCTGTCCCTCGACGTGGAAGCCCTCATGGCGTTCGAAGAGGCTGTACTCGCCCACGACGAACTCGGAGTACTTGAACGGTCCGGCGCCGATCGGGTTCTCCGGGTCGTAGTCGACCGGGACGACGCAGTTGTAGTACTCGGCGAGTGCCTCGGGCAGGGTCACCAGCGGTTCGTCGACGGGGATGAGGACGGTCAGGTCGTCGACGATCTCCAGCTTCTCGGGGTCGACTCCGGGCATGTCGCCCGCGCCGCGCATGGGGTTCTCAGGGTCGAGGATGCGCCGCAGCGAGTAGACGACCGCCTCGGCGTCGACGGGGGAGTCGTCGTGGAAGGTCAGTCCTTCCTTGAGGACCAGGGTCCATTCGGTCCCGTCCTCGTTGGCCTCCAGCGACTCGGCCAGGTACGGCTCGATGGTGCCGTCGTTGGCGAAGCGCATCAACGCCGCGTAGAGCGCGTAGTTGCGCGCGATGTCGACGTTGTCGGTGGGGTCGTGCGCGTCGAGGGTGTCACCGGAGCCACCGCCGGCCACCCCGACCCGCAGTCGGCCACCCCGCTGGGGGTCCCCTTCGGCCCCACCGCCGGAATCGGAGTCACCACCGCCGCACGCGGCGAGTACCGGGGCGACGGCTGCGCCGGCGGCGGAGACCTTGAGGAGGCTGCGGCGACTGGTGAGGCGCTGAACGGGGGTGGAGTCTTCGGGCAGGGTCGGCACGTGACACCTCGGTTGGGGATACGGACGGGGTTCGACCGACAGGGCACCGGCACTCGGAGAGTGGGGGCGTGTCCCCGGGTGACGTGGAAGAGTCGGTCCCAAAGATCCTTGTTGTCCCTGCATAGGGCGTCAAGCGGGGTAGAAACCGGGGCGGGTGTGAACCATCGGTTTCCAGCGAGTGACGGAGAGGGAGGTCTCTGGACCGGCGGAAACCCCACGTGGAGCGGGCCGTTCCGTGCGAAACCGTGGTGGTGTGACATGTGCGCTTTCGTGTGACCCGTGAGTGCCGGCGGGGCGTTTCCACGCTCGGTGTTGTGTCCCCATCGTTGTCACTGGGACGCGAAACCGTGGTGTTTAGGCGAGACTTTTCTCGCTTTACCGGATGCCCGGTGACGCACGGTGACCGATATCTTGGTGGAGGTGGGCCCGCGGCAGGTGGTCGCGGATCGCCCCCGATGCCGGTTTCGGCAGGGTATTGCCAACGTGTTGCACCTCACATGGGCGCCGCTGGGGTCCCGAGCTGTTTCCTTTGTCCATATCGGGGAGGACACGGGAAGGGGTTTTGTGGCCAATCGCCGGCGCCACGAACGTGGGTGTGCTGTTCTGTACCCGGTGCACCCTTGTCTAAGGTGAGTGCAGGCGGCGCGACCCGCGCGCCCGACGCGGGTGATTGGAGTGACCGGATGGCTGAGGCGAGGCAACTCCGGGACTACGTGCCCCCGCGGGCCCCGGACGCCGCGACGTCGGCCGCGCCGGCGATCGACGTGGCGGATATGACCGGTGGGGTCACCGACCACACCGTGTGGAGCTGCGCGGGGAACCTGACCGCGGTGCGTTCCATCCGTGCCCGAGTGCGCGAGTTCCTTTCCCGGACCGGCCACTCCGAGGGGGCCTTGGACGACGCCGAACTCTCCGTCAGCGAATTGGCCACCAACGCCCTGCTGCACTCCCGCTCCGGTCAGAGCGGCGGGGTCATGACACTGTTCATCCGCTCGGACGAGGGACGCCTGCGGGTGGCCATCGCCGACCAGGGAGAACGCGAACCCGATGGCTCCGCGGACGAGCACACCCGCGAGGACGGCGGCGACTTCGGCCGCGGGAAGTTCATCGTGGAGAGCTGCGCGACGCGCAGCGGTGAGTACTGCAGCGAGGCCACCCACGTCGCCTGGTTCGAGATCGACGACGAGGCGGCCTCCAGCGGGTCCTGAGCGGTTCAGCCGGCTCCGGGCGGGGTGCCGACCCGGATCGGGTCGGGTGCGCACTCCACCGTTGTCCCACGCCCCTCCGGGGGAGGGCATCCCTCTCCGGCGACCACGCACGCGCCCGTCCACAGTGCGAGCGCCACCAACGCCAGCCGGGTGGCCTCGTCCCCTCGTCGATCCACCGCCACGACGTCGTCGGGCGTCAGGTTCAGGGTCTGACGCAGTTCCGCGAACCTCGCCAACAGGTCGTGGTGGGTGTGCAGCGTGGTCAGGATGCCGTCGCCGGTGCTCTCGTATCCCAGCAGCCCGTTGTCGAAGAGCCCGCGAGCGGGGCTGTAACCGTTGCCGTCGGGGCTGGGCAGGAGCAGTTCGTCGAAGGGCGTGGTGCCCGGAGCCGAACCGAAGGTGATGATCTGGCGGACCCGCGATCGTTCGGCCAGTTCCAGGCCGCGCGCGGCGAGGTCCTCGCTGACCAACAACAGTCGGGCGTCGGTCTCGGCGAGCGCCGCGCACTGGGTGTCGGCGTCGGACTCGGGCAGGACGGTCAGGGCACGGCCGCCGACCGCCATCACCGTGTAGGAGGCCAGGAACCGGTTGGGTGAGACGGGCGCGAGAACGCCCACCACGTCACCCAGACACAGGCCGCGCCGGCTCAGCCCGGCCGCCGCCTGTTCGACCGTGGCCGCGAAGGTGAGTCCGTCGGTGCGACCGGATCTACCCCTGATCGATCCGCCGAGCCCGGGACGCAGCCGAAGCCGCTCGCGCAGGCCGCCGGTGAGCGAGCCGATCGGATCGTCCCGACGCGGCAGATGCCTACCTGGTCGTCCGGTTCCAGAAGACAGCCCTACCCCCATACGTTCCCCCAGTCGACCGAAGCGGTGGTGGGTTCGCCTTCCGGTCTCGTCACGCCCCCTCCACGTGACGAGACCGAAAGGCGCCGTGTCGGCTACTCGTCGCGAGCGGGTCCCTCCCCGGTTCCCCACTCGCACCGACACGGGTGCCCACCGGTCCCGAGGGCCACCTCGGGACCGAAGGCGCGACGGGCGACCGGTGCTCGACCAGGCTCCCCGACGGCCATTTCCGGGACGTGATCGGGCTCGGATCCATGGCGTCGCGAGCCTGATGTCCCATGGCTTGAAGCCTAGCTTGTTCACAGCCAAATGCACATGCATCTTGCCATGCATGTGCATATGTAGATTCGGGGCATGGTATTTCTACACAGCCCCCGAACAGGGACGCACGCGACCCGGGGGGTGTCTCCCGGGCCCTCAACCGGCCCTGTGGTGCTCCACCCACGCGGTGATCTGTGCGCGCGAGTGGAAACCCATCTTGCGGTTGATGTTGGCGACGTGTCGGGCGGCCGTCGACGGGCTGATGAACAGGTCCCGCGCGATCTCCGGGTTGCTCAGACCGGTGCTGACCAGGAGGGCGATCTCCAACTCACGCTTGGTCAGACCGTCCTGTGGCCTGGTGGCGTCGGGGGAGTACGTCGCGGCGGGGGCGCGTCGACGCCCCGTTCCGTGGCGTTCCGACGAGCGGGCCCGCTTCTTCTCCGGTGCCTTCCCTCCCTCCCCGACCGGGGAGGAGGCCCGGGAGCGCTTCTCCGGGGGGCGGCGCGCCTCGGCCACCACCCACTCGGCCTCCTGGACCGCCTCGGCCTGCCCCATGCGGTACCCCCGCTCCCACCAGGCCACCAGATGGCGGCGGCGCCGGCGGACCGGTTCCACGTCCACGAACGGCCACGGGGCGCCTTGGGTGGGAAGTCCGACCCGTTCGCGCAGGGCGACGGCCGCTCCGGCCAACCGGCAGGCGGGTTCGCGCAGGTCGTCCTCGAAGGCGGCCCGGGCGATCGACGTCAGGATCCGGGCGGCCTCGGCGCGCTGTCCGCTCTGGTGACTGAGCAGCAGCCCCTCGCTCAGGTAGTCGTAGGCCTGCCCGGGTGAGCCCTGGGCGTGGGCCACCCGACCGATGCCGGCCAGGCAACGAGCCTCCTCGGCCGTCGTCCCGATCATCCGCTGGGTGTCCAGGGCCTCCCGATAGCAACGGTCGGCGGTCATCAGGTCCCCACCGATCTCCGCGGCGCGGGCCTGACCGATGAGGACCACACCCACGCCCCAACGGTGGTCGATCCCGCGGAGCAGGGTCAACGCCGCGTTGTAGTGGTGGTCGGCGGTGGGGTGGTCCCCCTGCTGGGCCACCAGGGCCGCTCGGGTGCTCAGGGCGATCGCCTCACCCCACATGTCCCCGGCGTCACGGCACAGCCGCAGCGCCTCCTCCACCAGCATCGAGGCGCGTTCGACGCAGCGGTCGCGCACCTCCACCAGGGCCAACAGGTTGAAGGCGGTGCGCACGAAGAGGTCGTCCCCGGCCTCCCGGCACAGCCGCAACCCCTCTTCGCCCGCGCTGCGGGCCAGGTCGTGGTCGCGTCGGACACGTGCCAACTGGGCGCGGCCGACCAGGGCCCGGGCCCTGGAGGGAGCCTTGGCGGCCTCCTCCAGGTCGAGCAGCCGGTCCATCCAGTGGGCACCCTCGGAATAGTTGTGGTGACTCACCCAGTGCGCGGAGAGGCTCACACACAGTCGAAGCCCCGATTCGGCCGCGGCCCTGTGGTGGGACCTGCGCAGCAGCGAGCGGAGCGTGTCGTACTCGGCGAGCACCCGACGCCGTCCGGCGTCTCGCTCGGACCAGGGCATCGAACGAGATGACTCCAGCTTGCCGCTGAGGTCCTCCACCAGCACGAGCATCCGGTCCAGGAGGCGGTCCTGGAAGAGGAGGTCCTCGCCCTCGGCGACCAGACGATCCTCGGCGAACCTGCGCACGGCCTCGGGCAGCCGGTAACGCACACGTCCCTCGAACTCGCCGGTCACCGTGGCCAGGGAACGGTTCAGCAGGGAGGTGAGCAGGTCCAGGATGGAGGACTCGGGTAGACCCTCGTCGGAGCACACCTGTTCGGCCAGTTCCAGGTCCCACCCCCGGAACACCGACAGCCGGCGCAACAGCACCCGCTCGGGTTCGGGCAGGTTCCGGTACACGTAGTCCAGCACCACGGGCAGTACCTGGCTGCGCGAGACCGCCTGCCCCGGGCCGGGCCGCAGCTCGGGGGAGGCCAGGTGGTCGCGCAACCCCTGGAGCAGGGGCCGCACACCGGACTCCGGGGCCTCCGCGCCGAGCAGTTCGATACCGAGCGGCATGCCGCCGGCCAGGTCGCACAGGGCCGAGATCGCGTCCAGTTCCTCGGGGGAGGCCTCGAAGCGGGGGTCACGAGTACGCGCGCGGTCGAGGAACAACCGCACCGGTTCGGTGCCCGAGGGGTCGGGCGGCGGGGCGTTGCGCGCCACCACCGGCTGGGACATCGGCGGGACCATCCACACCGTGCCGCCGGACAGCCGCACCGCCTGCTCGCTGGTGAGCATCAACGACACCGAGGGGCAGGACGCCAACAGGGCGTCGCCGATCTCGGTGACCTCCTCGGCAACGTGCTCACACGAGTCCAGGACCAGCAGCAGCCGACGGTCGCGCAGTGCCTCGGTCACGGTGGTGGCCAGGGGTTGCCCGGCCTCCTCGACCACGCCGACGGCCTCGGCGATCCGCGCGTACACCTCCAAGCGGGTGCACACGTCGGTGAGATCGGCGAACCACACCCCGTCCGGAAAGGACACGGTGGACTGTTCGGCCACGTGGAGGGCCAGTCGCGTCTTGCCGATCCCATCGGCGCCACGAATGGTCACCGACCGGCTGGAGCCGAGCAGACGGAGCAGATCGCTCAGATCCGGCTCCCGGCCCACGAAGCTGGTGCCCGGCCGGGGGAGGTTGTGCCGCGCGGGCGCGGTCAAAGGTGCCATGGCCTTCACAATTAGGGGCTGGTCGGGGGTGTGTTCACCGCCGCGAGGCAGGGGTCACAGGGGTTCGGGGTGGTCGAGGGCGGACTTCCTGGTTTAGCGGGTGCACGCGCACTGTGCAAGTGTCGTCGCGCGTACGGGGGACGTTCAGCCAGGTTCTCGGGGAGAGGTCCAGCCGGTCAACTGCGTCCGGGACGAAATCGAGAGTTTTCTGAAGATGTTCGCGATATGACGCGCGGCTGTGGCCTGACTGATGATCAACTCCTCGGCGATCTCACGATTGGACAAACCCTTCTCGGCCAGTATGGCGATCTCCCGCTCACGAGGGGTGAGCGAGTCGGGGCCACCGGCGCGGGCTCCCTGAGGTCTGGGAAAGGCCAGGGCGCGGTCACGTACCTGCTCCAACGGCAGCGAGCGCCACGCGTTCCACGCCTGGGCGGCCTGGGCCGCGCCCACCCTACGCTCCACCGCCGAGCGTAGCCGGACGGTCTCGGCCGACGGTTGTTCCAGGGATTTGCGAAGGTCGGTGGCGACACCGGCCAACGCGGCGGCCCGGGTGGCCTCCTCCTCGGCCAGAGCCAGCTCCGCCAGGGCCTCCAACGCCCGGGCAACCGAGATCCTGCGACCCGAGGTGAAGCTCACCTGCAGGCAGCGGGCCAGGGGAGCGCGTGCCGACAGGGGGTCGCGCCAGGCCAGGTGCAACCGGCCCAGGTCGGCGGCGCACCGCGCCACCGCCGGATCGGAGGGCAGTTCACCGAAGACGTCCAGCGCCTCCGAGAGCATCTCGCGAGCGGCCTCGTGCTCTCCGGCCTCCGCCGCGATCGACCCCAGACCATGCAGGGATCGGGCCTCGATCCATCGGTCGCCCAGGGTGCGCGCCGTGGACAGGCTCACCTCCATGTGGGCGACCGCCTCCTTCGGAGCGCCGCGGTGCCGGGCCGCGCGGGCCAAGACTTCGCGCGCGTCGGCCTCGGTGATCGGGTCCCCGGCGATCATGGCCCATCCCATGGCCTTGCCCGCCTGACGTTCGGCCTCCTCCACCGAACCGGTGCGCAGGGAGAGGGTGGCCAGGGTCGTCAGGGCGGAGGCGGCGGCGCGGGGCTCCCGGCAGGCCCGTGCCGACTCCAAGGCGCACATGGCCAGGTTGGACACCCGCGTGGCGGGGTCGACCTCCAAAAGCAGTTCGGCGTGCAGGGCCAGGGCACGGGCCCGGAGCGGGGGCGACTGGTCGTCGGGGGACACGGCCAGGGCGAGTTCCAGGAGACGACCTCCCTCGGCGGACAGGTCCCGCATCAGCCAGTACGAACGCAGCGCCACGCACACGCGCAGGGCCTCGTCCACCCGCCCCGTGGACAGCGCCCAGGCCACCACCCGGGTGTGGTTCTCCCGGTTGTGGTCGTGTTCGCGCAACCGGCCCAACCGCTCGGGCCAGTCGTTGGGCGAGCAGCCGCGTTCGGCCGCGTCCTCCAACCGCTGGACGGCGAAGGAGAGGAAACGTGACCAGCGTTCGTCGACGTCCGCCTCCTCCTCCAACCGTTCGACGGCGTAGGCGCGCACGGTCTCGGTGAGCCGGTAGTGCGCGGTGCCGTTGATCTCGGCGTCCACCACGATCAGCGACTTGTCCAGCAGGGAGAAGTGCAACGGCAGGATGTCGGTGGGCTCGACCCCTTCGCCGGAGCACACCTCCTCGGCCATCTCCAGGTACCAGGTGGAGAACACGGACAGTCGGTGCAGGAGCGCGCGCTCGGCGTCGGAGAGCATGCCGTGGCTCCACTCCAACACAGCGCGCAGGGTGCGTTGGCGGGCCGGCAGGTTCTCCGTGCCGTCGCTGGTCAGCAACTGGAAACGGTCGTCGAGCCTGCGCAGGATCTGTTGGACCGACAGGACCCGGACCCGGGCGGCGGCCAGTTCGATGGCCAGCGGAAGGCCGTCGAGCATGCGGCAGATCTCCGCGATGTAGCCGGAGTTCTCCCGTGTCATCTCGAAGCCGGCGCGGGCGGCGTGCGCGCGGGTCAGGAAGAGCCGCACCGACTCGTAGCGCTGGGCGTCCCGTCGCGGAATCGGCACCGGCATCGCGGCGTAGGGGTCGGTGGGGGTCGGCCGCGAGGGCAGGGAGAGCGGCGGCACCCGCCAGACGCTCTCCTCGGGTACGTGGAGCGGCTGACGGCTGGTGGCCAGGATGCGCACCCGCGGACAGTCGCGAAGTACGGCCTCGCACAGCTCGGCCATCGGACCCACCGCGTGCTCACAGGTGTCCAGGAGCAGTAGCAGGTGCTGGGTGCGCAGCGCCGTGATGATGCCGTCCATCAGGGCGGTGGAGTCGCCCTGGGCGGCCTGCAACCCGGCGGCGACGGTGCGCAGCGCCTCCTCGTGGGTGGAGGCCTCGCTCAGGTCGATGAAGCGCACCCCGTCGGGGAATTGACGCAGCACGCGTTCGGCCAGGTGGAGGGCGAGTCTGGTCTTGCCGATTCCACCGGTGCCGGTCAGCGTGATCATCCTGGCGGTCCCGAGCAGGCGACCCAGGTCGACGATGTCGCGTTCACGTCCGACGAACCGGATGAACTCGCCGGCGGACAGGGGCAGGTTGTGGCGGGGAGGAGACATGGCCTCGTTTACTAGGACACCGATGTCGACCGCCCCGTGTCCATGACGCCCACGAAGCGGCCGGTCCCAGTCTGGCACCGGGTGTCCGCGGCTGTCTCGTGAATGGCCGGTTCCGGCAGAAGGGGGCGGAAACCGCCCATGCCGGGCCGTGATTTGCTAGGGGCCCACCGTGAACCTCGCGAATCGAGGCCGGGACGGCCCGGGGGAAGAGACGTTCCCCCGGGCCCGAAAGCGAGGATCAACCCCTCGGGTCCCAGTCCGTGGGGTCGGCGGTTGCCTGCTCGCCGCGCTCCATGTCCTTGACCTCGTGGTCGCCGCCCTCCTCGAAGGGCGGGAACCAGACGAAGGGGACGCCCTTCTTGGACGCGTACTGGATCTGCTTGCCGACCTTGGCGGTGGAGTGGAACACCTCGGTGTTGAACCCGCGTGCGCGCAGCAGTTCGCCGGTGCGCAGCGCCTCGGCGCGTCGCTCGGCGTTGGGCACGACCACCATCACGTCGGTGGGACACACCCGGCCGCCCTCGATGAGTCCTTCCGCGACGAGCTTGGCGAAGATGCGGGTCAGACCGATGGAGATGCCCACCCCGGGCAGCTTCCGCCGGATGAACTGGCCGGCGAGGTCCTCGTAGCGTCCACCCGCGCAGATGCTGCCGTACCCCGGGTCGTCGTCGAAGGAGGCCTCGTAGACGGTGCCGGTGTAGTAGTCCAGGCCACGGGCGATGGACAGGTCCGCCACCACGTCGCCCTCGGGCAGGTCGGCCAGGTCGTTCATGACGAACGCCAACTCCTCCAGACCCTCGTCCAGCAGTTCGGAGACGACCCCCAGCTCGCGGACGGCCGTGACGACGGTCGCGCCGTCGCCCTTGATCCGGGCCAGCGCCAGGCAGGGGTCGATCTGCTCCGTGGTCAGGCCCTCGGAGGTCAGGATCTCCCGCACGCCCTCGTCCCCGATCTTGTGGAGCTTGTCCACGGCGCGGATGACCGCGATCGGGTCCTTGATGCCCAGACCCTCGTAGAGGCCCTGCAGCACCTTGCGGTTGTTGACGTTCAGGGTCCAGGCGGGGATGTCCAGTCCGCTGAGCACCCGGTGCGCGATGCGGGGGAGTTCGGCGTCGAAGTGCAGCGGTACCGAGTCCACGTTGATGACGTCGATGTCGCACTGGGTGAACTCGCGGTACCGGCCCTCCTGCGGGCGCTCACCACGCCAGACGCGCTGCATCTGGTAGCGCTTGAACGGGAAGGTCAGCTCGTTGAAGTGCTGGGCGACGTAACGGGCGAAGGGCACCGTCAGGTCGAAGTGCAGCCCGAGCCTGGCGTCGGAGTCGTCCTTGGCGTCGGCCTGGAGACGGTGCAGGGTGTAGACCTCCTGGGAGGTCTCGCCCTTGGCCATCAGCACGTCCAGGTTCTCCACCGAGGGTGTCTCCACGGACGCGAAGCCGAAGGACTCGAACCCGGCGCGGATATGGTCCAGCCAACGCTGCTCCACGGCCCGGACCTGAGGGGTCCACTCGGGGAAACCGCTGATGGGAGTGGGGCGGACGACGCGCTGATCGGACATGTGGGGTTCTCGGCTCCCTTGGGAGTGTTCTCTGCCTGTGGATTCACCGTCCCCGCCGGGAACACGCGGGCACACGGGTGCGCGCTGTTCGGGGTAGGGGCGTGCGGTCCATCCTACGCACCGGGCGAGGCCTGAGCATCGTGAGCGGCGACAGCGGGCGGGGGTGGGCCACCACCGGCCCACGTGGACGGTTGTGGGCCGGTGGGGCTCGGGAACGCCCGAACGGGGTGGTACGGCCGGTTCGACATCGAAGAGCGAGACGTCGGTGGCGGTCGTGCGCCCCAAGGCGCCGCCGGGGCCCCGTGGGTCGCGTGCTCGTGCCAGGAGTCGACGGCGACCTCACTCAACTGGGTGCCCTGCTTTCCACCGTAGATGCAGGGAGCGGCGCCGGACAGGGATCCACGCGGCCGAAAGCGGCCGAAAATGGCCGCTCACAATGTCGTAAAGTGCCACGACCGGGGTACGGGAATGTGCTTTCCTGGCTACTGTCCGTGCCCGAACTCGGACTCCGGGCTACGAGTCGGACATCCGGCGCCAGGGTGTCCACGGTCACGTTCCGACCGGAACCCCCCCCTCACCTCGACGTCGTTCCGACCGGCCCGACCACTCTGCCCAAACCTCGGAATCCAGTGTCCTTCCGGTGTTAGGTTCCAGGTGCGGATCCTCCCGTGGAGGTTCGGACCCGAGCGGATCCGCGCCCCTCCAGACCGGGTCGAGTGAGCCAATCGTCCGTCCAGACCCGGCACTCTCGCTAGGACAAACTGTGATCCACTCAGCTAACAGTACGAACAACGTCCACGCACCCACCGAACTGTCCACCAAGATCATCATCGCCGGGGGCTTCGGAGTCGGTAAGACCACGTTCGTCGGGGCTGTCTCTGAGATCCCCCCGGTCCGCACCGAGGCGGCCGTCACGTCGGCGAGCGTCGGCGTGGACGACCTCTCGCACACCCCGGACAAGACCAGCACCACGGTCGCCATGGACTTCGGTCGCATCTCGCTCGAAACCGACCTCACCCTGTTCCTGTTCGGTACGCCCGGCCAGCAACGCTTCTGGTTCATGTGGGACGACCTGGTCCGAGGCGCCCTCGGCTCGGTGATCCTCGCCGACACCCGACGCCTGGAGGACACCTTCCAGGCCCTCGACTACTTCGAACGTCAGTACCGGCTCCCGTTCGTCGTGGCCGTCAACGAGTTCGACCCCGAGGCGGGCTACACCGCGGACGAACTGCGCGACGCCCTGGACCTGGCCCCCGACGTGCCCGTCGTCCGCTGTGACGCCCGCGACCGCAAGTCGGTGGTCAAGGTCCTGCTCACCCTCGTCAAGCACGCCATGGCCCTGGAGGCCCGACAGCGCTCTGGGGGCGGTCGATCGAGCCAGAGCCAGCTGGTCAACTAGACACGAGACCCGACGGGTGCACGGTCCCGTCGCTGTCCGAACGAGTTCCCTTTGGGTGGTTTCGCGGCATTGTTGTGCACATGCGATCACCCAGGGGGAACCAATGGGTTGTGTCCGGCGTTACCCTGGCGTGGTGTTCGGACGAATGGCGGAAAGCGTCCGCCGCCTACTGGGCAAGCCCGGTGCGGTGGACCTGCGGCCCTATACCAAGCTCCTGCCGGCGATCGAGGCCGAAGAGGAGGGTCTGCGTGAACTCAGTGACGACGAGCTGAAGGAGAAGGCTATCGAGCTCGGTTACGCCGAGCTGCCCTACTCCACGGCCGATCTGGTCAACCTGTGCGCCGTGGGCCGAGAGGCCGCACGCCGTACCCTCGACGAACGACCCTTCGACGTCCAGCTCCTGGGCGTCATGGCGCTGCTCGACGGTCACGTGGCCGAGATGGCCACCGGTGAGGGCAAGACCCTCGCCGGAGCCCTCGCCGCCGCCGGGTTCGCCCTGCGCGGCAAGCGTGTCCACCTGCTCAGTGTGAACGACTACCTCGCTCGACGCGACGCCGAGTGGATGCAGCCCCTCTACGGCATGCTCGGCGTCACCGTCGGCTGGATCAACGAGGACTCCGAGACCGAGGAGCGCAAGGCCGCCTACGGCTGCGACGTCACCTACGCGGCCGTCAGCGAACTCGGTTTCGACGTCCTGCGCGACCGCATGGTCACCGACGTCGAGGACCGGGTGGTCCCCGAACCCCACGTCGCCATCATCGACGAGGCCGACTCCGTGCTCGTCGACGAGGCCCGCGTGCCGCTGGTCCTGGCCGGCGCCGCGGAGGCCGTGCCCGCCGACATCGAGATGGCCGACGTGGTGCGCGACCTCAAGCCGCGCACGCACTACGAGATCGACGGTGAGGGACGCAACGTCCAGCTCACCGACGCCGGTATCGACGCGGTCGAGAAGGCCCTGGACGGAGTCGAGCTCTACTCCGAGGACGACTCCTCACTCCTGCCGCAGGTCAACCTGGCCCTGCACGCGCACGTGCTGTTGCAACGCGACGTCCACTACGTCGTGCGCGACGGCGAGGTGCGCATCATCAACGAGTCCCGTGGTCGCATCGCGCTGCTCCAGCGCTGGCCCGACGGCCTGCAGGCCGCGGTCGAGGCCAAGGAGAAGGTGGCGATCAGCGAGACCGGAGAGGTCCTGGACTCCATCACCGTCCAGGCCCTGGTCATGCGCTACCCCACGCTCGCCGGCATGACCGGTACGGCGATGTCCGTGGCCGAGCAGCTGCGCGAGTTCTACGAGCTCGAAGTGGCGGTCATCCCCTCCAACAAGCCCAACGTCCGCGAGGACCAGGGCACGCGCCTGTACGCCACGCGCGAGGAGAAGGAGGACGCCCTCATCGAGAAGGTGGAGGAGGTCCACAAGGGCGGCCGCCCCATCCTCATCGGCACCCAGGACGTCGCCGAGTCCGAACTGCTCGCCGGCCGGCTGCGCGAGGCCGGGCTGGAGTGCGTGGTCCTCAACGCCAAGAACGACGCGGACGAGGCGTCCATCATCGCCGAGGCCGGCACCTACGGGGCCGTCACCGTCTCCACCCAGATGGCCGGCCGCGGTACCGACATCCGACTCGGCGGCAGCGACATGTCCGACCGTGAACGGGTGGTGGAGACCGGCGGCCTGTTCGTGATGGGCTTCGGCCGCTACCCCAGTAGCCGTCTGGACGGCCAGCTTCGCGGCCGTGCGGGCCGACAGGGCGACCCGGGTGACTCCATCTTCTTCGTGAGCATGGACGACGACCTGATCGTCAACAACGCCTCCGAGAGCACCGGCTACAAGACCACCTCCGAGGGCGAGATCACCGACGAGGCGTGGTTGGACATGGTCGACCACGCCCAGCGGGTCTCCGAGGGCCAGTTGTTGGAGGTGCACCGCAACACCTGGCGCTACAACAAGCTCATCGACGTGCAGCGCGAGGTGGTCTTGGAGCACCGCGAACTGGTCCTGACCGGGGACCAGGGCGACCGGCACATCGCCAAGGACCAGAAGGAACGACACGAGGAACTCGTGGAGGAGTTGGACGCCGAGCGCGTCGGCGACGCCTCCCGGATGATCACCCTCTACCACCTGGACCGTGGCTGGACCGACCACAACGCGTTCCTGTCGGAGCTGCGGGAGGGCATCCACCTGCGCTACCTGGGTCGTCGCGACCCTCTGGACGAGTTCAACCGTGAGGCCGTCCCGGTCTTCAAGGGTTTCCTGGACGAGGCCCGCGCCCGCGCCGCCGAGAGCTTCGCCGAGTTGGAGGTCGTCGACGGTGAGCTGGACGTGAGCGGGGTCGGGGTGAAGCGTCCCTCGATGACGTGGACGTACATGGTGCACGACCATCCGTTCAGCTCCGCCCTGGAGACCCTGGTGGGTCGCCTCAAGGGCAACCGGGGATCCGACGACTAGCCGTCACCCTCCGCAGATCCCATGCGCGGGTCAGGACCAAGGTCCCGGCCCGCGCATTACCTTTGTCGGCTATTCTTCTCAAAACGCTGGGACGCTCCCTCTGCCCCCTGTGTAATGACCGGGAGAGGGTTAATATGGAAGCGTTTTCAATAGAACCCGAGACGGTTGGGATTGCATCCACGGTGGCTCACGAGATCGGTGCGCAAGAGAAGATCAGTTACGGTCGAAACGACCGCTTCGCCGGGGGTCCCGTTGGTGGCGGGAGTTTCTGGATCGACGACGAGGGCCGCCCTGTGGCCAAGATCGGTGGGCCGAAGGAGTGGCGTCCCACTCCCATGATCGATGTCCGGGTGGGTGACGTGTTCAGCGTCGGGGGTCAGGTCTGGCGGGTCGGCGAAATAGTCGACGCCGATTCTCCGAGCGCGTATCTACTGGCGACCAGGATTAGTTGACTCGCGGGTCGACTTCTCGTCGCCCTCTTCTTTGTTCGCCCCCCGTTGGAATTGCAACCCTCTGCAACTGTTTCACTGATCGTTGCGGAGGGTATTGTCTTGCGGTTTCCGGCGGGGGGTTTTGTGTGCCGACCATATTCCGGGAGTTCGTGAGGTGCGGTCCCCCCGTCTCTTCGGGGTGGACGCATACCGCGGTGACGTTCCGTCGTCGCAGGTCGGCGCGGTGTCGCCGGCATCATCTTTCGGTCAATCGAGACGTTCCGGTTATCCAACAGGGGTGTTCGTGTCGCCGATGCTTCGTTAACGTCGAAGTTGCACGGCACGCCCCGCAGGTGACCGGTGGGAGAGTCCTCGTTTCGATGGGGGGACGGTCATCACGCCTGCCGACCAAGGTCGGTCCCAGGGGCTGTCCCCCGCCCCTGGGCCTGGCCACCCCCGCGCCGGATCGCGGCTCCCGATAGGTTCGGCGGCATGGCACTTCGACACATCGCTCTGTTCCGCTGGCAGGACGGCACCACCCCCGAGCAGGTCGCACGGGTGGAGGAGGCGCTGGGGATCCTGCCCGACGTGATCTCCGCGCTCGACGCGTACACCTTCGGCCCGGACCTGGGAATCGGTTCCGACACCTTCGACTTCGCCGTGGTGGCCGACGTCGCCGACGAGGCGGGATTCGTCGCCTACCGGGACCACCCCGACCACCAGGCCGCGCTCGCGGTGATCCGCCCGCTGCTCGCCGAGCGCGCCGCCGTCCAGTGCCAGGTGTGAGCTTGGAATAGATCCTGTTCCAGAAAAGCTGACGCCCGTATTTCACTGGGATGTCAGCATGTTCCGAATCTGGTTCGGGTCTTGCGGTAGAACGAGTTTCAGTTTATTCTCTGGGTATGTCCCGCCCGGTGAGGGCACCTCGACTGTTCGGTCGTGGGTGGTCGTCGACGGCGGGCAGAGAGAAGACCGTCGCCCGTCGAAGTCGGATCGCGCCCCGACTTCGGCGGGCGACGTCCGTTGTGCGGGGCGGGGGCTCAGCCCAGGAGGCGGGAGATCTCACCGAAGCTCGGGCAGGGCCAGGGGAGCCGACAGCCCTGACACCGGGATCCGTCGTCCCCGTCGGGGCTGTGCAGGAGGAGCAGGTGCGCGCACACGCCGGCCAGGTTGGTGACCTCCTCGCGCGCGTTCGCGTAGAAGGCGACGTCGTTGATGCGGGCCAGCGCGCTGTCGGAGTGGGCGTCGGGGAGCCCGACGGTATCCGGATCCCAGGGCACGGCCCGATCGGAGCGTTCCAGTATCTCCTGCACACACTGGAGCAGGCGCGCGTGTTCGGAGGGTCGTCCCCTCCGGTTCGCTGGACTGGTGAACGGCGGCATCGCTGATCTCCCCCAACGGGTGGGTACCCGGCGTCTCTCCCTACAGGGAAACGCTGTGACTCACAGTACACATATCATTGCCCATTGTCGCGAGTCGGTGCGTGCGAAACCGCCGGGAACGTTCGGTACCCGTTAGGTCGGAGGGGCTGCCCCCAAGGGGAGGGGCAGCCCACTGGTAGGGGGCGGGAGACCGGTGGCCGCCGGACGTCTCCCGAGGGTCAACCGCAGTTTCCGCCGCAGTTGCAGGAACCACCGCTCTGGCAGCCGCAGCCGCAGCCGGAACCACAGCTGCACCCTGCCTGTCGCGGGGTCGTGATCAGGGAGTGGGTCACGGTCCCTCCTCAAGGGCTCGGAGCTTTCCCGAAGGTTGAACTTCCCACCGCGAGTCTTTCCCAACCGGAGACCGACCCTCGACGCCGACCCGACCTTGGGATCGCGTGGGGCCCAGAGCCCGGCCCCGCGTCGCTGAACTGGGTCATCACACTCGGGAGGTCAGGCGAAGAAGGTGGGTTCGGCGGCCGGTCGGCGTGTCATTCGGTACAGCCAAACCTGTCCCAGGAGCATGACCGGAATCGTGGGCAGCAGCACCGACCACACGAACACCCCGGTCGTGCCCGGGAGCGGGGTGACCGACAGGCCCGCGGACAACGCCACGATCAGCCCCGGAACCGCGATGGCCATCGCGGAGGTGTGCCGCGAGAGCATCGGCCCCGCCAACCCCGCGGTCGCGGCCAGGACCGCCACCGCCACCACCGTCAGCACCAGTGCCGCCTCCACCCGCACCATGGGGACCACGCCCGGACCCACCGCCACGGCGGCCGTCACCAGGACCGCGGCCAGCGCGACCCGGGACAGGGTCCGGGTGGCACGCGCGGCCACGTCCGCGCTCTCCGCCTCGGCGGAGCCCACCAACCGTTCGGCGCCGAAGGCGGCCCCGCGCAGCGCGAACAACGACACCACCGTGGCGGCGCAGACCACCGTGAAGGGCGACAAGGCGAGCTCGCCCGCGAGCAGGCCCGCCAGTGCCACACCCCAAGAGCCGGCCAGCAGCCAACTGCCCGTCACGATTGCGGTGTCGCAGGTGGACCGCCAGCCGGGGGAGTCGACCCGGGCACGGAACCACAACCCCGCGTCGCGCAGCACCCACGCCGCGAGAAGGAGCAACAGAACCGGCCACAGGGTGGCGACCACCCGGTGTTCCACGTCCGGGAGCATTCCCGCCATCACCCCCACGGCGGCCACCAACCAGACCTCGGAGGCCAGGAAGTAGGGCGCGATCGCGGACACCACCCGGCGCCGCTGCTCGGGTGTACGGGCCAGGTGCGGCATCAGCATGCCCAGGCCCACGTCGGCCCCGGCCAGGACGAGGTAGCCCACGACGAACAGGCCGAGGAGTGATGCGGTCAGGAGCGGAGAAGCGAAGAGTTCCATGGGTGTCATCCCTGCAGGCTCGGTCAGAAAGTGTGGATGGGGGGAGTGGACTCCACGGGTTCCACCTCGCGGCGCTCGGCGAGGGGACCGCCCTCCGGGCCGCGCCGGCCGTAGCGGATCAGGAGCCAGTACGTGACCGTGGCCAGGACGGCGAAGGCGACGGTGAAGAGCGTGAACGAGACCACGGCGGTACCGGGGGACATGGGCGTCACCGCGTCGGCGGTCGTCAGGTGGTGCACCACCACCCAGGGCTGACGGTTGGTCTCTCGGAACACCCAGCCGCCCACGCTCGCCAGGTACGGCAGGACGGGTGCGACCAGGAGGGGCGCCAGGGACCAGCGGATCCACCAGGCGGGGCGGCCGGCGAACAGTTGCGACCCGGGTGCCAACCGCAGCATTCGGCCCAGGGCGCCTCGCCGCTCCGAGAACAGGGGGAACACCAGCACCATGAGCGGGCCGCCGAAGAACATGAGCGCCCAGGAGGTCATCATGACGACGTCCCCGGCCGTGTTGACGGCCGAGACGAAGGAGCTCTGTCCGGCGGTCTCGATCGTCTCGATCTGTTCGGAGGTGTAGGTCAGCCCACTGGTGGGCGGGTCCACGTCGAAGATCTGGAACTGCATGCCACCGAAGGTCACCACCAGGAACGGCATGACGCACATCATGATCGCCGAGTAACCGATCCCCCGACGGAAGACACCCTCGTCGTCCCGGCCGCGCATCAGGTGGTGGGCGCAGACCGCGCCCACCACCAGGGCGCCGAGGGTCAACGCTCCGGTGACGACGTGCGCGAAGGCGAAGAGCGCGGCCGGGTTGGTGAGCATCGCGACCGGATCGCTCATGTGCGCGATCCCGTCCACCATCTCGAACCCGACCGGGTGGCGCAGGAATCCGTTGGAGACCAGCACCCACCAGGCGGACGAGAACGCGGTGGCGGTGACCACCAGGAAGCAGAACAGGTGCGCCCAACGGCCCATCCGGTCCCAGCCGAAGATCCACAGCCCCAGGAAGGTCGACTCGACGAAGAACGCCGTCATCGTCTCGATCGCCAACGGGGCCGCGAAGCTGTAGCCGAACGTCTCCTGCAGCCCGCTCCAGTTCAACGCCAGCTGTAGTTCCATCACGAGGCCGGAGAGCACGCCCATGCCGTAGTTGACCACGTACAGGCCGCCCCAGAACCGCACGGCGGTCATCCGGGAACGGTCACCGCGCAGCGTCGCGACCAACTGGGTGAAGAGGATGTAGGGGGCCAGACCGAGGGTCAGGGCCACGAACATGTAGTGCGTCGCGGCGGTGAGTCCGAACTGTAGTCGCATCAGGATGAGGGGATCTTCGAACACGGTCGCGACCTTCTGCTCTCGTCGGTGGGGACAGCAGAAGCATCCGTCGCGGGTCCGGTCCCGCACATCGTCCCGGGGGCGTCATCCGCCCCGTTTCCGGGGGTGTATCGGACGTCCCCCCGCTACATCCGCGGGCGTACGGGACATCCCCGAGCCGACCCTCAGGACTCCCGGGGTCGGCCGGGGACGACCAGGGCGGTCTCGTAGGCCACCACCACCAGCTGGGCGCGGTCGCGCACCCCGAGCTTGACCATGGTGCGACTGACGTGGGTCTTGGCGGTGGCCGGACTCAGCACCAGCTCCCGGGCGATCTCGTCGTTGGAGAGCCCCTGCCCGACCAGGGCCAACACCTCTCGTTCGCGGGCGGTGAGCCCGTTGAGGCGGGTCGAGGAGGCCGGGGTCTTCGACGGGCGGCTCGCGAAGTCCGCGATCAGTCTGCGCGTGATGCCGGGGGACAGCAGCGCCTCCCCCTCGTGCACCACCCGGACCGCCTGTAGCAGGTCGCGCGGTTCGGTGTCCTTGACCAGGAACCCACCGGCCCCGGCGCGCAGCGCGTCGAAGATGTACTCGTCCAGGTCGAACGTGGTGAGGATGACAACGCGGGTCTCGCTCAGTGCCGGTTCGCCGAGGATGCGCTCGGTGGCGGCCAGACCGTCCATCCCCGGCATCCTGATGTCCATCAGGATCACGTCGGGGCGCTCTGTCAGTGCCAGCCGGACCGCCTCCTCCCCGTCGGCGGCCTCCGCGACCACCTCGATGTCGTCCGCGCTGTCGAGCAGCGCCCTGAAACCGGCCCGGACCAGCGCCTGGTCATCGGCGAGCAGAACCCGGATCACTCTTGTCCACCCCGTTTCCCAACGGGCCCGGCGTCCACCGGTAGTCGCACCCGCACCCGGAATCCTCCACCCTCCAGCGGATCGGCGTCCACCGAACCACCCACGAGGGCGGCGCGTTCGCGCATTCCCGTGATCCCGTTGCCGGTGGCCGGTGGTCCCACCGTCCCACGCCCGTCGTCGGTGATCTCCAGTGACAGTTCCGTCGACCCGTAACCGATCCGCACCACGGCCTTCTCGGCGTGCGCGTGCCGGACGACGTTGGTGAGGGATTCCTGCAGGGCCCTGTAGGCGACACCCTCGACCCCTTGGGGGAGCCGCCGTTCGTCGCCCTCGGTCTCCACCAAGACCTCCAGGCCCGTGCCCCTCGCGCCCTCGACGAGGTCCGACACCCGGTCCAGGCCGGGGGTGGGCGAGCGCGGGGCCGCCTCGTCCACGGCCCGCAGCACCCCGAGCATGGCGCGCAGCTCGGTGAGGGTGTCCTTGCTGGTCTGCTTGATGGTGGTGAGCGCGTCGGCGGCGCGCTCGGGCCGGCTCTCCATCAGGTACAGGGCGGTGCCGGCCTGCACGTTGATGAGGGAGATGTTGTGGGCGACGGTGTCGTGCACGTCGCGGGCCAACCGGAGGCGTTCCTCGGAGGCGCGGCGCAGCAGTTCCTCCTCACGGGTGCGGCTCGCCTCCTGTTCCCGTTCCCGGTCGGCCTTTTGGTACTCGGCTCGCCAACGCAGGACCTCGGCCACGCACAGCAGGACCAGGACCCAGGCCACGATTCCGACGGCCTCCGGGCGGAAGGTGCCGGTCAGGACGAGTTCGTAGATGTTGACCGCGAGGAACTGGCCGATGCCCAGGATCCAACCGAAGGCACGGTGGCCCCACCGCACCACGCTGTAGAGCATGACCGCGGTGCACAACATGACCAGGCCGTCGGGGTAGCCCAACGGGTAGTAGATCGTGGCGGCCACCACCGAGACGACGGCGACCAGGCGAGGGAAGGCCGTGCGCCACAGCAGCGGCAGACAGGCCACCAGGATCAGCGCGTAACCCCAGGGCCAGGCGGGCCGGTCACCGGGGACCGGGTCGAAGGCCTCGATGCCCGCGGGACTGATCACGGACAGGGCCAACAGGATGGCCGTGATCCACAGATCGGTGCGGGTGGGACGGGGAAGGGTTCGTGCTGCCACGATCCCGACGGTACGGTGCGCCCCTCCGGGATCGCGTCATCCCGGGGGAGGGACCTCGGGGGTCGGAACTACGCCCGGGGGAGTAGCGGCCTGGAACCGAAGACGGCCGCCCGGTCCCCGGGTGTGAACGGGGACCGGACGACCGGAAGTCCTCCGGGCGGGACAAGGGGGGTGTGTCCACGGCCCGGAGGGCGCTGGGGAAAAGGCGCGCTCCGCACAAAGTTAGGGGTTCGCCGGACCGGAAGGGGCCGGATGTCCGCTTCCGGTCATTTTCTGGAACAGATTCCTCACCGGGCGTGAAGGGAGGCGTCCTCTCCGGCCGCCGGTCCTTGGGAGCCGGTGGGCCGCCCCGCAGTCGGTCCGGTCCAGGGCTCCGGTAGGCGCACCACCCCGGGTGCCCCCGCGGCCACGGCGTCGAGCAGCCCGTTCGGTGGGTCCCCGAGCGCGGGTTCCCCGCCCTCGCCCTCCGATCGGAACTCCACCCGTCCACCGGTGAAGCCGGCCCTGGTGAACGTCATCGTCTCCGGAGCGATCCGCGTGTTGTGGAGCAGGACCCGCGCGCCCGAGAACTCGGCCTTGTGGAAGTCGGTGAGGGGACCCTCGAAGCGCACGTGCCGGAAGTTGACCGTGCCGCCGGTGAACCGTGCCCCACGGAAGGTCACCCGGGCTCCGGAGACTCGTGAGTAGCGGAAGTCCATCTCCCCTTCGCCGAACACCGAACGATCGAAGATCAGCTTGCCGCCGATGAGGTGCACCCCGCGCAGGCTGCCGCCGTCGAAGACCACGTTGGAGAGGTCGAAGCGGTGACCCTGCCAGGAGGAGTGCTCGTCGCGCAGTCGGTCTCCGATGACCCGGATGATGCTGAACCGCACCTCTCGGAACGCCTCGTACTCCTGGCGCGCGGCCGTGCCGACCTCGTCTCCCTCCGGCACGGGGGCGTGCGGCATGCGCAGGTAGGAGCACAGCACGTTGATGCACATCTGGCGCAGTTCGGGGGTGGGCGCGTCGTCGGCCAGGTGCGCCAGCGCGTGCACCGCGCCGAGCCGCGCCGCGGCCTGCTCGTTGCCCAGTTCGGTGTAGGCGCCGGTGAACCGGTCGTTGAACAGCTTGACCCCGTCGCGCTCTGCTGCTCGGAGCGCCCGCAGGTTCTCCAGGTTGTTGTTGCGCTGCCGGTGGTAGGCGATCACCAGCAACGCGATACCGCTGAGCCCGGCCATGATGGCGAACGCGCGGATCACCACGCCCTCGAAGGCGCGCAACGACAGTGTGTCCGGTCGGGCTATCTCGGGGAAGCCGAGGAACCACAGTGCGCCCAGAATGAGCACTCCCACGCAAAGAGCGGTGACCGTCCAGGTCACGGCGATGTGCAGCCACAACCGGGGCGGGCGGCCCTCCCAGGTGTGGTCGGGTTCGCTCTCTTGGGCGCCCTTGACGGGGCGGGGGATGGGCATGCCGAAGACACTAGGAGATCCTCGGTACGTCTGCGGGATTATGTCCGTGTTCGGTCAGGGTGGTCAGAACAGGTCCACGGGCGGGGCGGGGGAGTCCACCGCGTCGGTGTCGTGGACCGAGGCGTACCCGGAGGTGAACCGGTCCAGGTCCTCGCCGGCGACCAGCCGCGCCATCTCGGGATCACGGTGCGCCGCGCGACCCAACTCCTCCTCTGGCAGGGGACGATGGCCCGCCACCAGCACCAGGTTGCCGAACCTTCGGCCGCGCAACACCCCCGGCTCCGCGGACATCACCACGTGCGGCAACACCGAACGCACCGTCGCCACCTGCGCCCGGGTGTGCTTCAGCGCGTAACCGTCACCGACGTTGACCACCAGGAATCCGTCGGGTCGCAGCACGCGGGCCGCCTCGGCGTAGAACTCCGCGGACGTCAACCGCGCCGGGGTCCGCGCTCCCGCGAACACGTCCGCCACCACCAGGTCGGCGCTGGAGTCGTGCCGGGCGCCGATCCACTCGCGCGCGTCACCGATGCCCACCCGTAGCCGCGCGCGCCGGTCCCAGGGCAGCCGGCGCCGCACCATTTCCACCAGGGCCGCGTCCACGTCCACCGCGCGTTGGTTGGAACCCGAGCGGGTGTGCGCCACGTACCGGGCCACGGTGAGCGCGCCGGCGCCCAAGTGCAGCGCGTCGACGGCCTCGCCCTCGGGCGCCACCAGGTCGACCGCGTGCGCGATCCGTCGCACGTACGAGAAGTCCAGATAGGCGGGGTCGGACAGGTCCACGTGCGACTGTGGGGTGCCCTCCACCAGGAGGAACCACGAGTTCGGTCGGTCCGCGTCGGCGAGCAGGTCCACCCCGGGAACGACGGAGACCTCCTCTTCGGCCTCGACCCTGTCACGCACACGTCGGCCCATGTCCTCGTCCTGTTCTGCCGTGGAGATCACTCCAAGGTAGGCGTACCGCGGGCCCCTTCGGAACCGACGCGCGAATCCCCTCTTCGGGGCGCTAGCCTGGGTCCCCCCAACGTTTTTCCGATCATCGCGCCCGGACTCTCCGGGCGCGTTCACCGAGGAGTGGCCGTGCTACTGCGGATGTCGAACCTGTTCCTGCGCACCCTGCGTGAGGACCCGGCGGACGCCGAGGTGCCGAGCCACAAGCTGCTCGTGCGCGCCGGCTACGTTCGTCGGGCCGCCCCCGGCGTCTACAGCTGGCTGCCCTTGGGCAAGCTCGTCCTGGAGAACGTCTCCCGCGTGGTCCGCGAGGAGATGAACGCCATGGGCGGCCAGGAGGTCCTGCTCCCCGCCCTGCTGCCCAGGGAGTACTACGAGGCCACCGGCCGCTGGGAGGAGTACGGCGACACCCTCTTCCGGCTCAAGGACCGCAAGGGCGCCGACTACCTGCTCGGTCCCACCCACGAGGAGCTCTTCACCCTCCTGGTCAAGGGCGAGTACTCCTCCTACAAGGACTTCCCGGTCGTCCTGTACCAGATCCAGGAGAAGTTCCGCGACGAGGCGCGTCCCCGCGCCGGTGTCCTGCGCGGCCGCGAGTTCCACATGAAGGACTCCTACTCCTTCGACATCGACGACGAGGGACTCCAGGAGTCCTACGACAAGCACCGCGCCGCCTACATCCGGATCTTCGAACGGCTCGGCCTGGAGTACGTCATCGTCTCGGCGACCTCCGGCGCCATGGGCGGCTCCGCCTCCGAGGAGTTCCTGGCGGTCGCGCCCACCGGCGAGGACACCTTCGTGCGCAGCACCGGGTCCGACTACGCCGCCAACGTCGAGGCCGTGAGGGTCCCCGCCCCCGAGGCGCTGCCCCTGGACGGGCTGCCCGAGGCGAAGGTCCACCACACCCCCGCGACCGCCACCATCCAGACCCTGGTGGACTTCCTGAACGAGGCGGGCCTGGGCCGCGACTTCAGCGAGGCCGACACCCTCAAGAACGTCCTGGTCAAGACTCGTGTCCCCGGTGCCAAGGAGTGGGAGCTGCTGGCCGTCGGCGTTCCCGGTGACCGTGAGGTCGATTTCAAGCGGCTGGAAGCGGCGCTGGAGCCCGCCGAGGTGGAGATCCTCGACGAGGCCGACTTCGCCGCCAACCCGTTCCTGGTCAAGGGCTACATCGGCCCCAAGGCCCTGATCGACAACAAGGTCCGTTACCTGGTCGACCCGCGCGTGGCCACCGGTACCGCCTGGGTGACCGGCGCCGACGAGGCCGACCACCACGTCGTCGACCTGGTGGCGGGGCGCGACTTCACCCCGGACGGCACCATCGACGTCGCCGACGTGCGCGACGGCGACCCCTCCCCGGACGGGAAGGGCACGCTGTACACCGCGCGCGGCATCGAGATCGGCCACATCTTCCAGTTGGGCCGCAAGTACGCCGACGCCTTCCAGGTGGACGCCCTGGGCCCGGACGGCAAGCCCAAGCGCATCACGATGGGCTCCTACGGCATCGGTGTCTCCCGCGCGGTGGCCTCCATCGTCGAGCAGTCCCACGACGACAAGGGCATCGTGTGGCCGCGTGAGATCGCCCCCGCCGACGTGCACGTCGTCGGCACCGGCAAGGGCGATGAGGTCCCCGAGGCGCTGCGCATCGGTCGGGAACTGCAGGCCAAGGGCCTGCGCGTGCTCGTGGACGACCGCAAGGCCGCCCCGGGTGTGAAGTTCACCGACGCCGAGCTGGTGGGCATCCCCACCACGATCATCGTGGGCCGTGGACTCAAGGACGGTGTGGTCGAGCTGCGCGACCGCAAGAGCGGTGAGCGTTCCGACGTCCCGATCGAGGAGATCGTCGACCGCACCGTCGCCGCCTGCGCCGAGTAGGACGTCGACACGGGGAATCGAACACGAAGAGGGGCTCCCGCGGCTGCGCACGGGAGCCCCTCTCACCTGTGTCCACGCGGTACTAGGGTCTCTCGAAGCCGGGGAAGGCGTCGGGTTCGGCGCCCCATTGCAGTGAGCGCAGCGTCGCCTCCTGCAGGGCCCGCGCGGCGGTGACGCGCAGGTCGGTGTCACCGGAGGAGGTCAACCACAGGTACGCCTCCATCGTGGCCCCCTCCAGTCCGGCCGCGAACGTGTCCATGCCGTCCCCGTCGCGCCCTTCCGGGATCGGGTACGAGGGCAGGGCGGGCGGCGCCTCCAGGTCGCGTTCGACGGCGGCGTCGCGCAGCGCGTCCCGCAGCGCCTTGTGCTCCATGGCGGCCGTGGACGCTCGCTCGCGCCGTCCCTCGTCACCGGCGGCACCGCCGACGAACTCGAACCCGTACACCGCCGCGTGCTCGGCGCGCAGCGCCTCCGCCAGGGCTTCGGCCGTGGGGTCGGTGCCCTCGCTCGGGGTGGGGGTCTCGCTCACCTGACTACCTCGCCTATGTCGATGGGCCCTCAGGCCTCGTCCAGCAGATGGGCGTGCACGGCCTCACAGGCGCCGATCGCGCTCACCAGCTGGGCCAGCCCCGGGTCGGTCACGGCCGCCGCCTGGTCCAGACGCGACGACGAGGCCGCGACCTCGACCAGCCGTAGCCCCGCGGTGTCCAGGGACGGACCGGGATCGGTCTCCGTCCCGCCCGACCCCTCGGGCTCCTCCGGTTCCGCGGACGGGCCCACCCCCTCGGGCAGGGCCTCCAACAACGCGTCCAGGTGGGCCAGGTGGTGTTCCCGGAACCCCTCCAACAGGTCACCGGGGCCCACACCGTCGGCCAACGCCTGTTCGTACCGGGCCACCGTCCGCTCCTTCTCCCGGATCAGGGAGCGCAGGACGGACACGTCCGGGGTCACGTCGTAGGGATACCAGTCGGCCGTGCCGCACCCGCTCAGACCGGCCACGGCGCCCGCCGCCACGACACCTGTCGCCGTGACGCCCAGCACAGTGCGGCGGCTGACGTTCCCCTGCACGCGGTCTCCTCCCCCTGCCCCGCGTCCGGGGCGGTGTCGACGGCCCCCGCCGTCGAGCGGCGGTCGGGACCCATCTTTCCACGCCGGTCGAGGCACCGAGGCCGGGTCGCTCCCCCTCGCGGGAAAGGGGCGAGGGGCCCCCGTTCACACCCGAAGGCACGCCCCGAGGAGCGAGGCGACCTGGAGGAGGCCCGGGAGTGGATACCCTTGCACGACAACCGCCGTCGTGCGCGACGTGCGGCGCTTTCGCGTCCGACGCGAAAGTGGAAGAAGACTACGTACAGAGCTGGACCGCCCCGTTCAACGGCTCACGGCCGAGCGGGCGGGATTTCGCCGTTTTGAGGGGCTGACACGCATGGGAGCGCAGGCGCGGGAAGAGCGCATCGCCGAGCTGCTGGAACCGGTCCTGGCCAAGGCCGGACTGGATCTGGAGGCCGTCGAGCTGACACCGGCGGGCAAACGTCGAGTGCTGCGCGTGGTCGTGGACTCCGACAACGGGGTCGACCTGGACCTGGTCGGCGAGATCAGCCAGGACGTCAACGAGGCGCTGGACGCCTCCGACGTCATGGGTGAGACGCCCTACGTCCTGGAGGTCACCTCGCCAGGGGTCGACCGTCCGCTGACGATGCCCCGCCACTGGCGCCGCTCTCGCGGTCGCCTGGTGAAGGTGAACCTCGTCGAGGGCGGGGACCTCACCGGACGCGTGACCGAGTCCGACGACCAGGGCGTGACCCTGGACGTCAAGGGTCGGTCCCGCACTCTGGCCTACGACAAGATCGCCAAGGCCAAGGTCCAGGTGGAATTCCGTCGCGAAGCCGACACCGACGCGGCGGACTAGAGGGGGAGCCCCGTGGACATTGACATGAGCGTCCTTCGCAGCCTGGAGCGCGAGAAGGACATCGCCGTCGAACTGGTCGCCAAGGCGATCGAAGACGCACTCCTGATCGCGTACCACCGCGAGGAGGGCCCTGAGAAGAAGGCACGAGTGGAACTGAACCGTTCCACCGGCCACGTCATCGTTTGGGTGACCGAGACCGACGAGGAGGGTGTGGTCGTCGGCGAGTTCGACGGGACCCCCACCGGGTTCGGTCGCATCGCCACCTCCACCGCCAAGCAGGTGATCCTGCAGCGGCTGCGCGACGCCGAGGACGAACTGACCCTGGGCGAATTCGCCGGCCGCGAGCACGACATCGTGTCGGGCATCATCCAGCAGGGCAAGGACCCGCGCAACGTCCTGGTCGACCTCGGCAAGATCGAGGCGATCCTGCCCCCGCAGGAGCAGGTCCCCACCGAGAACTACACCCACGGTGAGCGCCTGCGCGCCTACGTGGTCCAGGTCCGCAAGGGCCTGCGCGGTCCCTCGGTGACCCTGTCGCGTACCCACCCCAACCTGGTGCGCAAGCTCTTCGAGTTGGAGGTGCCCGAGATCGCCGACGGCACCGTCGAGATCGCGGCCATCGCCCGTGAGGCCGGTCACCGTACCAAGATGGCGGTCAGCTCCAACCGGGGCGGCGTCAACGCCAAGGGTGCCTGCATCGGTCCGCTGGGCAGCCGCGTTCGCAACGTCATGGCCGAACTCCACGGGGAGAAGATCGACATCGTCGACTACTCCGAGGACCCCGCCGTGTTCGTCGCCAACGCGCTGTCCCCGGCACGGGTCAACTCGGTGGAGATCCTCGACATGGCCGCGCGTGTGGCACGCGTCGTCGTTCCCGACTACCAGCAGTCGCTCGCCATCGGCAAGGAGGGCCAGAACGCCCGACTGGCCGCGCGTTTGACCGGATGGCGCATCGACATCCGCTCCGACGCGGAGCCCGCCCGACCCCTCGAAGAAGAGGCCGGTGACCCCGTCGAGGACACCGACGACACCGCTTCGACCGGCTGAACGGGTCGCGACCATGCCTCGACACGATATGGTGGCCGAAGACGGTCCTGACCGTCCCGTGCGAACGTGCGTGGGTTGTCGGTCGCGGACAGTCCAGTCCGACCTCGTGCGGCTGGTGGCCGAGGGCACGGCCATCACGCCCGACACCCGAGGTCGACGTCCGGGGCGCGGAGCCTATCTGCACCACGACCGCAGGTGCTTCGAACTAGCGGAGCGCCGAAGGGCGTGGTCACGCGCCTTCCGGAACCGGAGCGGAGGAGGTCCCACTCGGTGGGACGTCTCACGTGTGGCGTCGTTGTTCGACGACGCCCCACGTGGCTGAGCGCGCCGCTATCCGGATAGGGTTGGAATGTCTGGGCCGACCTCGAGGTTGTAGGGACCGAGGTCGGCGTGCTGTGCCGTGTCGGCACGCATGAGCCGGCCCATTGTTGTGTAGCGATGAGGAAGCAGGTCGAGATTGCGATGAGCGCCTGATGAGTACGCAGCGATGAGTAACTCAAGCTAACGACGGTCCGGCACAAGCCCCTGTCCCGGACCGAAGCTGAAGGAGAGTAGTGGCGAAGGTCCGGGTATACGAACTCGCTAAGGAGTTCGGTGTAGAGAGCAAGGCCGTGCTGGCCAAGCTCAACGAGATGGGCGAATTCGTTCGTTCGGCGTCCTCCACGATAGAGGCCCCCGTCGTTCGACGCCTTCAAGAAGCTTTCAACGATGGCTCCGACGGTGGCAAGAAGGGTGGATCGGCTCCCAAGCCGGCCCCCAAGCCCTCCGCCGGTGCCTCCGCGCGCCCCGCGGCTCCCAAGCCGGGGCCCGCGCCCAAGCCGGGTCCGAAGCCGGCTCCGGCTCCGGCCGCCAAGCCCGCGGCTCCGGTCGCCAAGGCGGAGACGGACAAGCCGGTCGCCGAGAAGCCGTCCGCCCCGGTCGACAAGCCCGCGGCGCCGACTTTCGAGGCCGCGCCCAAGCCCGGCCCCAAGCCGGCGCCCAAGACCCCGCGCGGCGACGCGCCGAAGCCGGGTCCGAAGCCGGCCGCGGGCTCTCAGCAGCGTGGCGGCGACCGGCCGCAGCGCGGCGGTGAGCGTGGTGGCGAGCGCGGCGGTGAGCGTGGTGGCCGTGACGGCGGCCGCGCTCCGCGTCCGGGCGGTCCCCGTCCGGGCCCGCGTCCGGGCAACAACCCGTTCGCGTCCAACGCCTCCGGCATGGGCTCCAAGCCGGCCCCGCGTCCCGGTGGCGGCGGCGCTCCGCGTCCGGGTCCGCGTCCCGGCCCGCAGGGTGGCGGCGGCGCTCCGCGTCCGGGCGGTCCCCGTCCGGGCCCGCGTCCCGGCCCGCAGGGCGACCGTGCCCCGCGCCCCGGCCCGCAGGGTGATCGTGCCCCGCGTCCCGGTGGCGGCGACCGTGCTCCGCGTCCCGGTGGCGCTCCCGGCGCCCCGCGTCCGGGTGGTGCCGCGGGTGCTCCGCGCCCCGGTGGCGGCGGTGGCGCTCCGCGTCCCGGTGGCCCGCGTCCCAGCCCGATGAACATGCCCTCGTCCCGTCCGGCCGCGCCCGCGGGCGGCGGTCGTGGTGGCGGCGGTGGTCGTCCCGGTGGCGGCGGTCGCGGTCGGGGCGGCGCCCCGGCGGGCGCGCGTCCCGGTGGCGGCGGCGGTCCGCGTCCCGGTGGTTTCGGTGGTCGTCCCGGTGGCGGCGGCCGTGGCCGCGGTGGCGGAACGGCCGGTGCGTTCGGTCGTCCGGGCGGTCGTCCCGGGCGTGCGCGCAAGTCCAAGAAGCAGCGGCGTCAGGAGTTCCACGACCTTGCGGCACCGTCCTTCGGTGGCGTCAAGATCCCGAGCGGCAACGGTCAGTCGATCCGACTGTCCCGTGGCGCCTCGCTGTCGGACTTCGGCGACAAGATCGACGTCAACCCGGCGTCGCTCGTCCAGGTCATGATGCACCTGGGTGAGATGGTCACCGCGACCCAGTCGCTGCCCGACGAGACCCTGCAGTTGCTCGGTGAAGAGCTCAACTACAAGGTCGAGGTCGTCAGCCCCGAGGACGAGGACCGCGAGCTCCTGGAGTCCTTCTCCATCGAGTTCGGCGAGAACGAGGGCGGCACCGCCGAACTTCGTCCGCGCCCGCCGGTGGTCACCGTCATGGGTCACGTCGACCACGGTAAGACCCGACTGCTGGACACCATCCGCAAGACCAACGTCTCCAGTGGCGAGGCCGGCGGAATCACCCAGCACATCGGTGCCTACCAGGTCTCCACCCACGTGGACGGTGAGGAGCGCAAGCTCACCTTCATCGACACCCCTGGTCACGAGGCGTTCACCGCCATGCGTGCCCGTGGTGCGAAGGTCACCGACATCGCGGTGCTGGTCGTGGCGGCCGACGACGGCGTCAAGCCGCAGACGGCCGAGGCCATCGACCACGCCAAGGCGGCCGAGGTCCCGATCGTCGTCGCGGTCAACAAGATCGACGTCGAGGGCGCAGACCCGCAGCGGGTGCGTGCCCAGATGACCGAGTACGGCCTGGTGGCCGAGGAGTACGGCGGCGACGTCCAGTTCGTGGACATCTCCGCGCTCAAGGGCGAGAACATCGACACGCTGCTCGAATCGATCGTCCTGACCTCCGACGCCGCGCTCGACCTGCAGGCGAACCCGGACATGGACGCTCAGGGTCTGGCCATCGAGGCCTACCTGGACCGCGGTCGCGGTTCCATGGCCACGGTGCTGGTCCAGCGAGGCACGCTCAACGTCGGTGACTCCATCGTCTGTGGTGACGCCTACGGCCGCGTTCGCGCCATGCTCGACGAGCACGGCAAGAGCGTGGAGACGGCCGAGCCGTCGCGTCCGGTCCAGGTCCTGGGTCTGACCAACGTGCCCAGCGCCGGTGACAACTTCCTGGTCGTCAAGGACGACCGGGTGGCGCGGCAGATCGCCCAGCAGCGTGAGGCGCGCGAGCGCTTCGCCCAGCAGGCGAAGTCGGCCCGTCGGGTCACCCTCGACAACTGGCAGTCCGCCATCAAGGAGGGCGAGCGCTCCGAGCTGCTCCTCCTCATCAAGGGCGACATGTCCGGTTCCGTCGAGGCGCTGGAGGAGTCGCTGCTCAAGATCGACGCCGGTGGCGACGAGGTCGGCATCCGGATCATCGGTCGCGGTGTCGGTGCGATCACCCAGAACGACATCAACCTGGCGTCGTCCGCGGACGCGATCATCGTCGGCTTCAACGTTCGGCCCGAGGGCAAGAACAGCGAGCTGGCGGACCGCATGGGTGTCGACATCCGGTACTACTCGGTCATCTACCAGGCCATCGACGAGGTCGAAGCCGCGGTCAAGGGTCTCCTCAAGCCCATCTACGAGGAGGTCCAGCTCGGCAGCGCCGAGATCCGCGAGGTCTTCAAGGTGCCCAAGATCGGCAACATCGCCGGTTCGATCGTCCGCAGCGGTCTCATCCGCCGCAACGGCAAGGCGCGTCTCATCCGCGATGGGGTCGTCATCTCCGACAACCTCAACGTCGATTCGCTCCGACGCTTCAAGGACGACGCGACCGAGGTCCGTGAGGGCTTCGAGTGCGGTATCGGTGTCGGTTACAGCGACATCCGGGTCGGGGACGTCATCGAGACCTACGAGATGAAGGAGAAGCCCCGCGACTAGTCGTGTGGACTGATCCGCCTGGGGCCCCGGACCATCGTGTCCGGGGCCCCGCCTTTGCCGGCTCACACAACACCACAGGTGATCACTTGTACGTTGGGGCGTTGACGCTGGACGTGCTCCTTGGAGACGTCCACTCGCTCAAACAGAAGCGTTCGATGGTCCGGCCGGTCATCGCCGAGCTGCGCCGAAAGTTCTCGGTGTCGGTGTCGGAGGTGGGCGATCAAGACCTCTACCGTCGGGCGAAGATCGGTGTCGCGGTGGTCGCTCCCACGGCCGCCCATGCCAGGGACCAGATGGACACCTGCGAGCGTTTCGTCGCGGGCCGTCCCGAACTGGAGCTGCTGTCCGCCAGGCAGCGGCTCTTCAACGAAGAGGAAGACTGACGATGGTCGACGCAGCACGCGCGCGCAAGATCGCCGACCGGATCCAGCGCATCGTCGCCGAGATGCTGGACCGGCGGATCAAGGACCCGCGCCTGGGATTCGTGACCGTGACCGACGCCCGCATCACCGCTGACCTGCGGGACGCCACGGTGTACTACACGGTGTTCGGTTCCCCCGAGGAAAAGGCGGCCAGCGCGGCCGCACTGGAGAGCGCCAAGGGCGTGATCCGTAGCGAGGTCGGCAAACAGACCGGTATCCGGCACACGCCGAGCCTGGCCTTCGTCCTCGACGACGTGCAGGAGAACGCCCAGCACATCGAGGAACTGCTGGTCAAGGCGCGTCAGTCCGACGAGGAGGTGGCCCAGCGGGCCACCGAAGCCAAGCCCGCGGGCGAGGCCGACCCGTACAAGGTCCCTCGTGAGGACGACGAGGACGAGTGACCACCCGGGACGGCGGCGTCGGTCGCCGTCCCGCCCCCTTTCTTCCCTCGAAGGAGCACCATGGCCGAGAGCGGCGTCGTGGTCGTTGACAAGCCCGCGGACTGGACCTCGCACGACGTGGTCGCCAAGACCCGTGGTCTGGCGCGCACCCGACGTGTGGGGCACGCGGGCACCCTGGACCCGATGGCCACCGGGGTGCTGGTGCTGGGGATCGAGAAGGGCACCAAACTTCTCGGCCACCTGACCCTGACCGAGAAGACCTACGAGGCGACCATCCGGTTGGGCCTGGTCACCAACACCGACGACGCCGAGGGCGAGCCCGGTGCGCGCATCGACGCCTCCGCCGTCACCGACGACGCGATCCGAGCGGCCGTCGCGAAGCTGACCGGCGTCATCTCACAGGTTCCACCACAGGTCAGTGCGATCAAGGTGGACGGTAAGCGCGCCTACAAGTCGGCTCGCGAGGGCAAGGAAGTGGCCCTCAAGGCTCGCGAGGTCACCGTGTCCGAGTTCCAGGTGACCGACATCCGTCGCGTGGCGGATCCCGATGGCGGGTTCGTCGACGTGGACGCGGTCGTCACCTGCTCCAGCGGCACCTACATCCGCTCGCTGGCCCGCGACATGGGTGTGGACCTGGGAGTGGGCGGCCACCTCTGCGCCCTGCGCCGTACTCGCGTGGGTCCCTACGACCTGTCCCAGGCCCGCACCCTGGACGAACTCGCCAAGGAGTTCACCCAGGTTCCGCTGGCCCGGGCGGTGGCGGCGGCGTTCCCGGTGCGCACCCTGGACGAGGCCGAGACCCGCGCGATCCGGCACGGCAACCGCATCGGTGAGAGCACTCTGGGAGAGGGCCCCGTGGGCCTGTTCGCCCCGGACGGCACAGTGGTGGCACTGGGCGAGAACCGCCCCGGCCACATGAAGCCGATCGTCGTCTTCGCACCGGCCTGACCGGTCTTCAGGATTGCCTCAGATCTTGATGACGGTTGCTCTGTCCCCACAGAGCTTCCGTAGGTCGTCAGGATCCGAAGTGAGGATGGTGACCGGTCCGGGAGACGCCAACGCCGTGGCACACAGCATCTCTTCGATGAGGTCGTTGAGATTGTCCCGTTCAAGCTGCCTGGCCACAGCCGCGGCAACGTAAGAGGACAGACCGGATGGTCCACTCCGGGAGCGTGCCCGCTCGGCGATGTCTCTGGGCATGGTGATCGAATACTTCTGAGTAGCATCACTCATGCCACTTATGCTGCCCGGCATGCCACCGTCGTGTTCGGTGCGCGACCAGGTGGTTTCTCCGTCGAGGGTCGATGTCGATGTATTGCTCACATGGGTGAAGATAGTGATCCGTCACGCACTGTGTGCGGATTATTCGAAAGTTCCGCGTCGAATTTCGGGGAACGCGTGGGGCAGAGCCGGTGTGGTGGCCCACACCGACCGCGTGGCGGAACACGCCCCGGCTCCATGGCACGCTTGAGACCGGATCACATCTCGACGAGCAAGGGGAGCCGAACGTGCGGAGATGGGACGGGCTGGGCGACATTCCCACCGATCGGGGACGCTCCGTGGTGGCGATCGGTGTCTTCGACGGTGTGCATCGCGGCCACCAGGCCATCTTGGCCTCCGCCGTCGCCCATGGGCGCGATCTGGGCCTACCGGTGGTCGTGGTCACCTTCGATCCGCACCCCGAACACGTGCTGCGCGGCCGTACCCCCGCGGTGCTCACCCCGGTGGACCGCCGCGTCGAACTGTTGGGGGAGCGGGGCGCCGACGCGGTGTGCGTGCTGCCCTTCACCAAGGAACTCTCCGCGCTGAGCCCCGAGGAGTTCGTCCGCCGGATCCTCGTCGACCGTCTCGGAGCGGTCGCCGTGGTGGTGGGGGAGGACTTCCGGTTCGGGCATCGGGCCGCCGGCGACGTGGCCGCCCTGGCCCGTCTGGGCGAGGAGTTCGGGTTCGGCGCGGACGGGGTGAAGCTGGTGGCCGAGGGCGAGACGATCACCTCCACCCGGATCCGCGAGCTCCTCGCCGAGGGCGACGTGGCCGGCGCCGCGGCGCTCCTGGGCCGCCCGCACCGGGTCATCGGAGAGATCGTGCACGGAGCGGCCCGCGGGCGGGAGCTCCTGGGCTTCCCCACGGCCAACATGGACCTGCCACCGGACACCGCGGTGCCCGGTGACGGTGTCTACGCGGGGTGGCTCGGCCGCCTGGAACCCGCCACCGGTCACGAGACGCGTTGGCCCGCCGCCATCTCGGTGGGCACCAACCCCACCTTCGACGGGGCCGAACGTACGGTGGAGGCCTACGCGCTGGACCGCGACGACCTGGAGCTGTACGGGCTGACGATGGTCGTGGACTTCACCGCGCGTATCCGTGGGCAGGAACGGTTCGACGACATCGACGAGTTGATCGTGGCGATGCGGCGGGACGTGGACCGCTGTCGTGAGGTCCTCACCGCCGAGGTCGACCACACCCCTTGACCCGGACCCCTGACCTCCGGAGAGTCCGGTATCACCGCCGACGCGGGCCGATCGCCCTCTGAACTGCGGTAAGCTGAAAACGTTCACGTGTGCCCGTGGCCGGTCCGTCCCCAAAGGGGCGATGGAACCGACGGGAACGCGGCAGGGTCACGCCATCGGCGCCCTGCCGCGCACAGCACACGCGACGGTGACTGTTCGTACGCGCGGTCACCGTGTCCGACCCCTGTCACGTGCCGGGGTTCGCCCCGCGTACCGAACCATGAGCGAAGGAGCGTCGTGTCGATCGACACCGACAGCAAGAAGAGGATCATCGCGGAGTACGGCACCAAGGAAGGTGACACCGGCTCCCCCGAGGTGCAGATCGCGCTGCTCACGCACCGCATCACCGAGCTCACCGAGCACCTCAAGACCCACAAGCACGACCACCACAGCCGTCGTGGTCTGCTGCTGATGGTCGGCCGTCGTCGCGGTCTCCTGAAGTACCTCGCCAAGGAGGACATCACCCGCTACCGCTCGCTGATCGAGCGCCTGGGTCTCCGCCGCTAGGTGAATCGGGAGGGAGTGGCCTCGGCCGCTCCCTCTTTGTTAGTAAGGTGTAACCGGAGTGGCGGTCGATCGCGACCGCCGCACCATGAACCACACCCGTGCCGTTCCCCCGGTCCAACAGGGGTCGGTCCTCGGTAGTGGCCTTCGGGCCCTGTCTGTACGACGGGCCGCGGGCTTCGATCGATGACCGGCCGGCATCACCTCCGGGGCACGACGCGGGAGAGAACGTAGGCGTCGATTCCTCTGGGCATCGCCCGGATGACGACGCGTCCCGACCGTGTATCAGGAGGTCGCCCATGGAGGGCGTTTACTCTGCCGAAGCCGTGATCGACAACGGCAAGTTCGGCTCGCGCACCATCCGCTTCGAGACCGGCCGTCTGGCCCGTCAGGCCGCCGGTTCGTCCACGGTCTACCTGGACGACGAGACCGTCATCCTGTCGGCCACCACCGCCTCGAAGCGCCCCAAGGAGAACCTCGACTTCTTCCCGCTGACGGTGGACGTCGAGGAGCGGATGTACGCCGCCGGACGTATCCCCGGCTCGTTCTTCCGTCGTGAGGGACGTCCCTCCGAGGACGCCATCCTCACCTGCCGTCTCATCGACCGGCCGCTGCGTCCGTCCTTCAAGAAGGGCCTGCGCAACGAGATCCAGATCGTCGAGACGATCCTGGCCCTGCACCCCGAGCACCTGTACGACGTCGTCGCCATCAACGCGGCCTCGATGTCCACGCAGATCGCCGGGCTGCCCTTCTCCGGCCCGATCGGCGGCGTGCGCGTCGCCCTGATCGATGGCCAGTGGGTCGGTTTCCCCACCCACTCCGAGCTGGAGAACGCCACCTTCGACATGGTCGTCGCCGGCCGTGTGATGGAGGACGGTGACGTCGCGATCATGATGGTCGAGGCCGAGTCCACCACCCGCACCCTGAAGCTGGTCGCCGAAGGGGCCGTCGGCCCCAACGAGCAGACCATCGCCGAGGGCCTCGAAGCCGCCAAGCCCTTCATCAAGGTGCTGTGCAAGGCCCAGCAGGCCGTCGCCGACCAGGCCAGCCGTGAGCAGGGCGACTTCCCGATCTTCCTCGACTACGAGGACGACGTCTACGCCGCCGTCGAGGGCGCGGTCCGCGAGGACCTGGCCAAGGCGCTCACCATCGCCGACAAGCAGGAGCGCGAGGGCGAGCTCGACAAGGTCAAGGAATCGGCCGTCGCGAAGCTGGCCGAGACCTTCGAGGGTCGTGAGAAGGAGCTCGGCGCCGCCTTCCGCAGCCTGAGCAAGCAGCTCATGCGCGAGCGCGTGCTGCGCGACCAGGTCCGCATCGACGGTCGTGGCCCCAAGGACATCCGTCAGCTGAGCGCCGAGGTGGGCATCCTGCCGCGCGTGCACGGCTCGGCCCTCTTCGAGCGCGGTGAGACCCAGATCATGGGTGTGACCACGCTGAACATGCTGCGCATGGAACAGACGGTTGACACGCTCAACCCGGACAAGACCAAGCGCTACATGCACAACTACAACTTCCCGCCCTACTCCACCGGTGAGACCGGTCGGGTGGGCTCGCCCAAGCGGCGCGAGATCGGGCACGGCGCCCTGGCCGAGCGGGCCCTGCTGCCGGTTCTGCCCTCCCGCGAGGAGTTCCCGTACGCGATCCGTCAGGTCTCCGAGGCCCTCGGCTCCAACGGTTCCACCTCGATGGGTTCGGTCTGCGCCTCCACCATGTCCCTGATGGCGGCCGGCGTGCCCCTCAAGGAGATGGTGTCGGGCATCGCCATGGGTCTGATCAGTGAGGGCGACCAGTTCGTCACGCTGACCGACATTCTCGGTGCCGAGGACGCCTTCGGCGACATGGACTTCAAGGTCGCCGGTACCCGTGACCTCATCACCGCCCTGCAGCTGGACACCAAGCTCGACGGTATCCCCGCCGAGCAGCTGGCCCTGGCCCTGCAGCAGGCCCGCGGCGCCCGTCTGGCCATCCTGGACGTCATGCAGGAGGCCATCGAGAGCCCGGCGGAGATGAGCCCGAACGCTCCGCGGATCCTCACGGTGAAGGTCCCGGTGGAGAAGATCGGCGAGGTCATCGGCCCGAAGGGCAAGATGATCAACTCGATCCAGGACGACACCGGCGCCGACATCACGATCGAGGACGACGGCACCATCTACATCGGTGCCGTCGACGGCCCCTCCGCCGAGGCGGCCCGGGACACGATCAACCAGATCGCCAACCCGACCATGCCCGAGGTCGGCGACCGCTACCTGGGTACCGTCGTCAAGACCACCGCCTTCGGTGCGTTCGTGTCGCTGCTGCCCGGCAAGGACGGTCTGCTGCACATCTCGCAGATCCGTAAGCTGCACGGTGGCCAGCGGATCGAGAACCTCGACGACGTGATCAGCATCGGCGAGAAGATCCAGGTCGAGATCCGCGAGATCGACGACCGTGGCAAGCTGTCCCTGGTCCCGGTCGAGGTGGTCGAGGCCGAGGCCGCCAAGAACGAGGGTCCCTCCGAGGACTCCGCCCCGGACGACGACAAGTCCGACGAGGACAAGGGCGAGGGCGCCCCGCGTCGTCGCCGTCGTCGTAGCTCGGGCGGGCGTTCCGAGAACACCTGATCGAGTCTCACCCCTCCGCGGGGCGGTCGCGTCTTCGATGATGCGGCCGCCCCGCGGTCGTACGTATGCTCATCCGGACGTTTCGACGCGAAGAAGAAGGTTGCATGAGTTCTGTCCCCACCGCCGCGGAGCAGGAGCCGGGCACGACCGTCACGCTGCTGGAGCCCGATGGCGGTTCCGGTCTGGCGCGTCGGACGGTGTTGCCCGGTGGTCTGCGTGTGGTCACCGAGCACATCCCCGGGGGCCGTTCCGCGGCCTTCGGCATCTCCGCCAGCACCGGGTCCCGTGACGAGGACTCCGCGCACGCGGGTTCGGCGCACTTCCTGGAGCACCTGCTGTTCAAGGGAACCCACACCCGTTCGGCGCTGGAGATCTCCGCGCTGTTGGACGGGGTGGGTGCCGACCACAACGCCTACACCACCAAGGAACACACCTGCTACTACGCGAAGGTGCTCGACCGTGACCTGCCGCTGGCGGTGGACGTGGTCGGGGACATGGTCGCGAACTCGGTGCTGGACGAGGGCGAGGTGGAGACCGAGCGCGGCGTGATCCTCGAAGAGATCGCCATGTACGAGGACGAGCCCTCCGACCTGGTGGACGACGTCTTCGCCGAGCACTTCTTCGGTGACAGCCCGCTGGGTCGTCCCATTCTGGGCACCATCGACACGATCAACGCCCTTCCGCGCGATCGCATCGTCGAGCAGTACCGCGACTCCTACGTGCCCTCCGAGCTCATCGTGACGGCCGCGGGCAGCCTCGACCACGACGCGGTCGTGGAGCAGGTCAGGTCCATCTTCGCCGAGCGTCTGGCCGCGGCCGGGGACGCTCGTCCGTCGAGCCCGCGCGGTGTCGGCGGCCCGGTCCGCACCTACGACGGAACCGTCGTGCAGTCGCGGGAGACCGAACAGGCGCACATCATCCTGGGGTCGGAGGGCATCACCCGTACCGACTCGCGCTGGCACGCGCTGCGCCTGCTCAGCGCCGCGCTGGGCGGCGGCATGTCCTCGCGACTCTTCCAGGAGGTGCGGGAGAAGCGCGGCCTGGCCTACGCCGTGCACGCCTACCACATCGCCTACGCCGACACCGGCGCCTTCCAGCTCTACGCGGGCTGCCTGCCGGAGAAGGCCGACGAGGTCATCGGTGTGTGCCGCGAGGAGCTCGCGAAGGTCGCCGCCGGCGGTATCACGCCGGAGGAGCTGACCCGCGCCAAGGGCCAGATCCAGGGCGCCATGGTGCTCGGCAGTGAGGGCACCAACGCGCGCATGGGCCGCCTGCTCTCCCACGAACTGGTGCAGCCGCGCCACTTCTCCATCGACGAGGACCTGGCCCGGTACGACGCCGTCACCCTGGACGACGTCGCCGCGGTCGCCGCGGAGTTGTTCGACCGCCCGCGCGCCCTCGCGGTCATCGGCCCCTACGAGAAGGACCGGGTCTTCTAAGCAGCGTTCGATGGGGCGGGCCCCGCCGGAGGTGGTCCTCCGACGGGGCCCGCCGCCCGCGTCGCACGTGCGCGGTCCGGTCTCAGCCGCGCCTGCGGCGGGAGACCTTGATCGTCTTGGCCTTGCGCTGGTTGGCCGCCCCGTGCACGACGATCTCCAACAGTCCCTCGCCGTAGCTGGCCTCGATGTCCTCCTCACGGATGCCCTCCGGGAGGCTGATCTCCCGTCGGAACGTGCCCATGAAGCGTTCCGAGGAGTAGTAGACGACGTCCTCCTCGTCTCGCATGCGTTCACCGCTGATGGTGAGGACCCCGTGTTCGAAGGTGACCGCCGCGTCCTCCTCGAACACCCCCGGGACCTCGCAACGGATCACCAGGTCCCGGCCGCGGGCCAGGATGTCGGTGGGCGGGCTCCAAGCGTCGGCGAAGCCGCGTTCGCGTTCCCCGGCCTGGCTGGTCTCGATCGACGACATGGTGTCGGAGATGCGGTTCATCTCCGTGATCATGTCGATGACCCCGTGGAAGGGGTTGTTGAACCTCTTGGGGCTCACGTGGCCTCACCTTCCTCTGGATTGTTCTCGTCACCGCGGTGTTCGGTCCGGCCGTGGTCGCGGTGGCCCACGGGGATGTTCCCGGAGCGTCCTCGTTGTTCGGGTGGGGGCCGATCCTCGGCACGCATCCTCTTGGGTGCCCCCGGTTTGGGTTCCTGGGACAGTGCCTTGAACAGGCCCCACACCATGAAGATCAGGATCACCGCGAACGGCAGACCGGTGACGACCGATGCCGCTTGGAGCGCGTCGAGGGCGCTGGCCCCACCTAGGACCAACAGGATGAGCGTGACCGCACCCTCGCTGATGGCCCAGAAGGCGCGCTGGACCTTGAGCGGTTTGGTGCTGCCTCCGTTGGTGAGCATGTCCACCACCAGCGACCCGGAGTCGGAGGAGGTGATGAAGAAGATCGCCACCACGATGATGAGGAACAGTGACAGGATCACTGCGACGATCGGGCCCAGCGGCAACGCGTCCAGTAGGTGGTAGGCGGCGTCGGACTCGTCGCCGTCCATGAAGCCGCCGTCGCCGAACAACTCGTAGTACATGCCCGAGCCGCCGAACACCCCGAACCACAGGATGGAGACCAGTACCGGTCCGAACAGCGCGCCGAGCACGAACTCACGGATGGTGCGTCCGTAGGAGATACGGGCCAGGAAGACGCCGACGAAGGGCGCCCAGGAGATCCACCATCCCCAGTAGAAGACGCTCCAGGCGGTGGTGAAGTCGGCGGCGGTCTCGTCGGCCATCGGGCTCGGGAAGGACATGCTCCAGGGGATCAGGTTGCCCAGGTATTCGCCCGCCCCGGTGACCATGGTGCTGATGATCCACAGCTTGGGCCCCACGGCGAAGATGATCGCCAGGAGGATGAACGCCAGCCACAGGTTGAGCACCGACAGCCGGCGCATGCCCTTGTCGATCCCGGAGACGACGCTGTACAGGGCGATCCCGGTGATGACCACGATGATGATCGACTGGGTGAGCGAGTTGTTGGCGATGCCGAACACCTCGGACAGACCACTGTTGATCTGTAGGGTGCCCAGACCCAGTGAGGTCGCCAAACCGAAGATGGTCCCGAACACCGCCAGGATGTCCACCAGGTTGCCGGGCCAGCCGAAGGCCTTGTCGCCCAGCAGCGGGTACAGCGCCGATGCGGGGCGTAGCGGCAGGCCCTTGCGGAAGGCGAAGTAGCCCAGGGACAACCCCAACGCGATGTAGATCGCCCACGGGTGGAAGCTCCAGTGGAAGAAGCTGGAGGCGAGCGCGGTGCTGGCTGCGTCGGCCTGGGGCACCGCCTCACCGCCGCCCTCGGGTACGACGGGCGCCAGCGCCGAGTCACGCGGCTCGTGCATGTGGGTGACCGGTTCGGCCACACCCCAAAAGACCAGACCGATACCCATACCGGTGGTGAAGAGCATCGCGAACCAGGCGATGGTGCCGAACTCCGGCCTGGAGTCGTCCGGACCGAGCCGGATGCTCCCGAAACGGCTCAGCATCAGGAAGATCGCCGCGCCCAGGAAGAAGGTCGTGGACAGGACGTAGAACCAGCCCAGCTGTGAGCCGATCCAGTCACGTGCCGTACCCGCGGCGTCCAGGAGGGGATCGGTGAGGGCGATCCCCAGAACCACGAAGACGACGACCACGATCCCGGAGATCGCGAAGACCGGTGGGTTCGTATGTTCTCGGATGTATCTGCGCAGGGTTGAGATGGTTGCTCCTTCCCAGCCCCGTCGGTCGGGGGTCGGGGGTGCCGGTTCCTGCCTCCGGCCATGAATGGGTCCCGTGGGATGGTAGAGGCTTTCTTCCCTAGGAGTAAAGCAACCGTCACAACACGGAGAGTTCCGACAAAGCGGGTGATGTGGTAGTTGCCGGGTTCCAGACAGGAGGGGAGACAGGGGAGAGGAAGGAGCCGGCGGGGGTGGAGCGGCCGGGAGGGGTCAGCCCGAGCGGCGTGGGGAGCGCTGGGCGATGAGGCCCTCCAGGGTGTCGTTCACCCTGTTCACCCAGCCCACGATCACCTTCAGTTCGTCCACGGAGTAGTCCTCGTGCATGGCGGTCATGGTGTCGCGCATCCCCACGGCGGTGCTCGTGGCCAGCTGTTCGGCCCCCGTCACCAGGCGCACCGCCACCTTGCGCCGGTCCAGTGGATGAGGGGTGCGCTCGACCAGGCCGTGCGCCTCCATCCGGTCGATCACACCCGTCACCGAACCCGTGGACAGGCACAGGCTGTCCGCGATCTCTCCGGGGGTCATGGAACCGGCCACGCGCAGCAGCGTGTAGCACTGGAAGTCGGTGGGGTTCATGCCCGAGCGTTCCGACATCCGGTGCAGCAACCGCACCAGCTGTACCGCCAGCTGTTGGCCATCGGTCTGTAGAGACGAGTACAGGTCCGCGCGGGGATCGGCCGTTTCGGTCATGGGCGCCTCCACCTCGGTGGCCTCGGACCCCTCGGGCCCGGTGAAGCGGATTCTGGGCGCGGTGTTCATCCATCTCCCAGCGTCACGATGATCGGGCCTTCCGGTCACTGCCATCGAGTTTACGGGGGCTCGAAGTGTTGGGTGGCCCAGAGTCTATGCGATGTGTAATAGTTCGTTTTATGAGAATCACGTAAAACGAGACAAAGCGCCCAAGTGGCCTTCCCAGAGGAGAGTGTCATCGTCGACTTCAAGACGGAAGCACCACGAACGGAGTGGCGACCACCGCCGATGGACTTGGGCGGGGTCCGCGCGGCCGTCGGCGACCTCCTGCACCGACACCTGGAGCCGCGAGTCCGGGAGGTGGGCCTCCTCGATCCGGACTGCGCCCGTGATCTGGCCGACCGAATCGTCTCCTTCACCCTGGGCGGCAAACGACTCAGGTCCACACTGGCCTGGTGGGGCTGGCTCGCCGGTGGTGGTCCGTCCCATGGGCCCCGGGCACGCGCGGCGCTGTCCGCGGCCTCCGCTCTGGAGTTGCTCCAGACCTTCGCCCTGATCCACGACGACGTGATGGACTCCGCCCCCACCAGGCGGGGAGACCCCTCCCAGCACGCCGTCCACACCGCCGACCACCGATCACGGTCCTACCGGGGCGAACCGGCGCGTTACGGCGAGTCCATGGCGATCCTCACCGGAGACCTCGCCCTGGTCTGGGCCGACGACCTGCTCCACGAGTCCATCGACGACCTCCCCACAAGGAGCGAGGCCCATCGGGTGTGGCGCGACATGCGCACCGAGGTGATGGTCGGTCAGTACCTCGACCTGCGTTCCCAAGCGCGCGCGGAACGTTCGGTGGGCGTCGCCCTGCGGACCGACCGACTCAAGACCGCCTCCTACACCGTCGAGCGTCCCCTGCACCTGGGCGCCGTCATGGCGGGAGCCCCGTCCACGACCAGGTCGGCGCTGCGCGACTACGGCGCCGACGTGGGCGTGGCCTTCCAACTCCGCGACGACCTCATGGACATCTACGGTGATCCGTCCCGAACCGGGAAGGCGCCGGGGGAGGACCTCGAACAGGGCACGAACACCATGCTCCTCGCGACCGGCGTCGACCTGGCGCGGGAACACGGCGACAGTGCCGCCCTGGAGCTGCTGGAACGCGTCGGCGCCGGCCCGGTGGACACGGTAGAGGTCGCACACGTCCTCGACCGTCTGGGCGCACGCGACCTGGTACGACGACGCTGCCGTGCCCTGGCCGACCGGGGCGTGGGCCACATCGCCCACCTCGACCTCGACCCGGCCGTGCGCGAAGGCCTGACCGGCTTCGCCGACACCGCGGCGCGTACTTGAGCCCGAACCCGAACACGCTCATAGGTGGAACCCGTGAACCCTGACGCGACTCCGACCCGGCCTTCGGGCCCTGCGCGAACCGGCCGCGCCCCCGTGGTCGTCGTGGGCGCCGGCCTGTCCGGCCTTTCATGCGCCCTGCACCTGCTGGGCGCCGGTCGCGACGTGGTGATCGTCGAACGTGAGGAGTACCCGGGCGGACGCGCGGGCCGCCTCGACATGGACGGCTTCCGGGTGGACACCGGACCCACCGTCCTGACCATGCCCGAACTCCTCGACGAGGCCTTCGCCGCGGTCGGGGAGGGCCTGCGCGACCGTCTCGACCTCATGCCGCTGGCACCCGCCTACCGGGCGAACTTCGCCGACGGCACCACCATCGACGTGCACACCGACCGCCGTCGCATGACCACCGAGGTGGCCCGGGTCGCCGGAACCCGCGAAGCCGTGGGCTACCTGCGCCTGCGCGAGTGGCTCACCCGCCTCTACGAGGTGGAGATGCGCTCGTTCATCGACGCCGACTTCGATTCGCCCCTGGACCTGCTCGGCCCCGACCTGGTCCGGCTGGCCGCCCTGGGCGGTTTCGGCCGTCTGGCGCCCGCGGTCGGCAGGCACATCAAGGACGAGCGCCTGCGCCGCGTCTTCTCGTTCCAGTCCCTCTACGCGGGGGTGGCACCCGAACGCGCCCTGGCCGCCTACGCCGTCATCGCCTACATGGACACCATCGCGGGCGTCCACTTCCCGCGAGGTGGGATGCGTGCGATCGGTGAGGCCATGGCGGGGGCGGCGGCCAAGGCCGGGGCGCGTCTGCGCTACGGGGAGTCCGTGACACGCCTGGAACGATCGAGGGATCGGGTCACCGCGGTGGTGACCGACCAGGGCGAACGCGTGGCCTGCGACCAGGTCGTGCTGACCGTGGACCTGCCCACCGCCCACCGTCTCCTGGGACGCCGGCCCCAACGCCTGGTCCCGCACCGCTTCTCGCCCTCGGCGGTCGTGCTCCATCTGGGCACCGACCGCACGTGGGAGCACCTGTCCCACCACACCATCTCGTTCGGCCACCAGTGGGAACGCACCTTCACCGAGATCATCGACCGAGGCCGCACGATGAGCGATCCCTCGCTGCTGGTCACCCAACCCACGCTCACCGACCCCTCCCTGGCCCCGGACGGCCACCACCTGCTCTACGTCCTGGCGCCCGCACCCAACCTCGACGCGGGCGACATCGATTGGGACCGGGAGGGTCCGCGTTACCGGGACGAACTCATCGGAACCCTCGAAGAACGCGGGCTGACCGGTCTCGACGCCTCGATCCGAGCCGAGCGGATGGTCACCCCCGCCGACTGGGCCCGCCAGGGCATGGCTCGCGGCACCCCGTTCTCCCTGGCGCACACCTTCGCCCAGACCGGCCCGTTCCGGCCCCGCAACGTCCTGGCCGGCACCACCAACGCCGTCCTCGCCGGTTGCGGCACCACCCCGGGCGTGGGGCTGCCCACGGTGCTGATCTCGGGAAAACTGGCGGCCGCGCGAGTGCTGGCCGCGTCGACACGACGGGGGCGACGATGAACAGGGCCATCGCCGAACTGAACGCGGCCGGGATCACCTCGCGACGTCTGCGCGACGGCTACCTGCGCTGCCGCGACCTGCACGCCCACCATGGCCGCACCTACTACACGGCCACCCGGGTGCTGCCACCCGAACGCCGCCCCGGCATCCACGCGCTCTACGGGTTCGCCCGCTGGGTGGACGACATCGTCGACGAACCCGAGCCCGGGACCACCGTCGAGGACCGACGTTCACGTCTGGACCGCGTCGACGCCGACCTGGCCCTGGGCCTGGCGGGATCCGAACCGGACGAACCGGTGCTGCGCGCCCTGGCGCACACCGTGGACCGCTACGAACTGCCCGCCGAGCACTTCACCGCCTTCATGTCCTCCATGCGCATGGACCTGGAGACGACCGAATACCGCGACCTCGACCACCTGCGCGAGTACATGTACGGCTCGGCCGCGGTGATCGGACTCCAGGTCCTGCCGGTGCTGGGCACGGTCACGCCCCGGAGCGAGGCCGCACCGCACGCCGCCGCCCTGGGCGAGGCCTTCCAACTCACCAACTTCCTGCGTGACGTGGCCGAGGACCTCGGGCGCGGACGGGTGTACCTGCCCACCGACGTCCTCGCCGCGCACCGGGTCGATCGCGCCCTTCTCGAGCACTGCGCCCGGGCGCGAACCCCGGACCCGCGGGTGTGCCGGGCCATCGCCGAACTGGTGGAGGTCAACCAGGACCTCTATCGCCTGGCCGAACCCGGGGTGGCGATGCTCGAACCCGTCGCCCGTCCGTGTGTCGCCACCGCCTTCCGGCTCTATCGCGCCATCCTGGACGAGATCGGTGCGGCGGACTTCGACGTGTGGAGTGTCCGCCACCGGGTGTCCGACACGCGCAAGATGGCGTCGGCCCTGCCCGCCCTGGCCCGCTCACTGTGGGCGAGGGCCGTCCCCTGAGGAGATCGCAGATGACGCTGCCCGACCCCGAACCTCGGCGGATCCCACTGCGCCGTATGCCCAAGGGCACCTGGTCCCGTCAGGAACCGACCTGGCGGGAGGCGTCCCCGGGGGTGATCGGGTCCGCGCTCAAACGCGCCCTGGCCCGCCCGTCCGGCAACTGGTACGTACTGGCCGCCTCCGAGGAGGTGCGCCGTGACCGCCCCTTCGGTCGGATGGTGGCCGGCACCGAACTGGTGGCCTGGCGTACCGCGGACGGGTCCGTGCACGCCGGTCCGGGAGCCTGCCCGCACCTGGGCGCGCCCCTGTGCCGGGGCGCGGTGGACCGGGGGCGTCTGGTGTGCCGCTGGCATGGCCTGTCCCTGGGCTCCGAGGGCTTCCCCGGCTGGAGCCCCCACCCCGCCCACGACGACGGAGTGCTGGTGTGGGTACGACTGGACCAGGTGGGCGGTGAGGAACCGCTGAAGGCACCCGTGGTGCCCGAACGTCCCGATCCCGCTCGCGGCATCGCCGCGGTGGAGAGCATGGCGGGCCGGTGCGAACCCGAGGACGTGGTCGCCAACCGGCTCGACCCCTGGCACGGCTCCTGGTTCCACCCCTACTCCTTCGTGGGGTTGCGGGTCACCGAGACATCGAGCGGTCCCGACCCCGACCCCGACCGGATGGTGGTGGACGTGGGCTTCAAGGTGGCCGGTCGGTGGGGTGTGCCCGTGCGCGCGGAGTTCGTCTGCCCGGAACCGCGCACGGTGGTCATGCGCATCATCGAGGGCGAGGGGGAGGGCAGTGTGGTGGAGACCCACGCCACGCCGCTGGGCGTGGACGAACGAGGGGTACCGCGCACCGCCGTCATCGAGGCGACGGTCGCGTCCTCCGACCGCACCGGATTCGCGTTCGCGCGCAGGCTCGCCGGTGCGGTCCGGCCGGTGATGCGCATGGCCGCCCGCCGCCTGTGGCGCGACGACCTCGCCTACGCCGAACGCCGCTACCTGCTGCGCGCCTCCGGGCGGTGGCCCGGCTGACGTAGGGACCGGGCCAGGGCACGCAGCGGCGCGAACCGGCCCCGCCGGGGCACACTCCACACGGTGTGTCCCCGCAGCCCCCACCGGGCGAGCAAGGCGTTGGCGGCCAGTACGCCACTGGTGGCCGCGCGTTCCATCAACGCCACCGGAAGATCCACCCGTACGTGGTCCCCGGCCACCACCAGCCACGGATCGGGGGTGGTCACCGCGCAGCGTTGGCCGTGGCCGCCCGGTGGGAAGAGGGGACAATCCTGACGCAGTTCGTGTCGGGCGTCCACCACCCCCGCCTCGCGAAGCTCGGGATAGACCGCCAGGGCCTGTTTCCACAGCGACACCCGCTCGGCCGTCGGATCACATCCCTGCGGCAGCGCGTAGGCGTGCAGTTCCACGACCGAACCACCGGTGCGCCGTGCCCACTCGGCCGCCTGGTCCTCGTAGCGCTCCAACACGCTGACGTTGTCCAGGGTGGGGTGACCGGCGGTGCCCAGGAACGCCTGTCGATGCGCGCGCACCGGCCGGTCCAACCAGTAGCGGGAGACCAGGAACGGCGGTGCCGAGGGCAGCGCCGCCACTCGCCTGCGCCAGCTCCCGTCGCCGAGCTCCGGTGATCGGGCCACCACCTCGCGCAGGCCGCCCGGGTCGGTGGCCAGCACCACCCCGTCGAAGCGCTCGCTCCGCCCACCGGCCTGGTCGGTCCAGGTCACCGTGGCCCCGGCCGGGGCCACGGGGGCGACCCCCTCCACCCGAGCCCCGTAGCGGAAGACCACCCCGTCCGCGCACAGACGTTCGGCGAGAGGGTTCCACAACGCCTGCGGGAAGGGGGCGCGCGGCACGTCGAACACCAGCCCCTCGGAGGAACCGAGGAAGTAGATGTGGAACATCACCGCCATCTCCGCCGCCGACAGGTGTTCGGGCGGGGCGAAGAAGCTGCGGCTGAAGACCTCGAAGGCCAGGTGGCGGGCGGTACGGGGGAAGCGGGTCACCTCCAACAGGTCACGGGCGCTCAAGTGGTCCAGGCGTTCGTACACACCCGGTACGTCCACGTCCAGTAGTTGCAGGGCGGCGGGCACGTTCACCCCGGCCAACTCCCGGACCGGGAAGCTGCGGCTGGTCGCGGCCAGCACGGCCGCGTTCCAGGGCGGTGTGCTCGGAAGCCCGGAGAAACGGTCGGCCGCACCCGAGGCGTGCACCAACGGGTAGTCCGTCAACGGCACCAGGGCGGAGAGTTCGGGGTCGCCGTGACGTAGCAGTGCGCGCAGGTTGTAGTACTGCCGGAAGAAGGCGTGGAAGCCGCGGCTCATCGTCGCCGTGGAGCCGTCGGCCAGGGTGGTGTCCCAGCCGCGAAGCCGCCCGCCCAGACTTTCCTCGCGTTCGAGGACCGTCACCTCGATCCCGCGTTCGACCAGGGCACGGGCGGTGGCGAGTCCGGCGATGCCACCGCCCACCACCGCCACACGGGGAGTGTGCTCCGGGCGTGGACCCACGGGTTCGGGCGCCGGGAGCGCCTCGGCCGCGGAGTCGTGGACGTCGCCGCTCACCAGACGCCTCCCGGGCGGGAACCGACGAAGGTGTGCGTGATCCCGTATTGCCATCCCGGCAACGGCGCACTGGCCACCGACTCCAGTCCGGTGGCCCGCATGCGCGCGAGCAACTCCCGCCTGCCGTCGAACTCCAGCACACTGCGCCACAGGTAACGGAACAGGTCGGACCGCCCGGCCAGCGCCCTACCGGAGGGGATGATGATCCCCCAGCACACCGCCGTCCACACCGCCCGCGCGGACGGTGAATCGGCCACCGAGTACTCGTGCAGGGCCAACCGCCCTCCCGGGCGCAGTACCTGGAAGACCGACCGGAGGAGCGTCTCGGGGTCGGGCACGTTTCTGATCAGGTAGGCGCCGAACACCGCGTCCGCCGGCCCGCCCACCCACTCGTGCACCCGGGCGGGGGACAGTTCCTCGGCCCGGGCCCGGTGGAAGACGACGTCGCCGTCCCAGGTCTTGGCCCGTGCGGCGTCGAGCATGCCCTGGGAGGCGTCCACCCCCACGATCCGGGCCTTGGGCGCGGCGTCGAGCAACGCCGCCGTGGAGGCGCCGGTTCCGCAGCCCAGATCCAGCAGACGCATTCCCTCGCCCTGGTCCGGTAGCCGCAGCCGCCGCACCGACGCGCGCAGATCCCGGTGGTAACCCGGGTTGGCGCCGACCAGCCGGTCATAGGCGCCCGCCGCGTGATCGAACTCGTCGGTGACCGCTCCGGTCTTCATCCGGCCCGTCGTGGTGGTCATGGTGCTCCCACGTGTGATCGTCGATGTTCTCGCGTTCTCCCGAGGGCCCCGGCAAGCTGGGACCATGACCGACTACGACGTGGTGATCATCGGCGGGGGAGCCGCGGGGCTCACCCTCTCCCACCGCATGGGCATGGTCAACGAACGACGCGGGCGCCCCCTGCGCACGGCTCTGCTGGAGCCTCCCGTGGGAGAGCACACACCGCCCCCGCGCACCTGGTGCTTCTGGGAACCGGCCGGAGGGCCTTGGGACGACCTGTTGACGGCGCGGTGGCGCGACCTGACCGTGGTGGGGGCCGGTGGTACCGAGTACCGTTCCCCGGCCGATCCCTACGTGTACAAGATGCTGCGCTCGGCCGACATGGCGGCCCACGTCCGTGACCACGCCGACGAGCACCTCCGGACGCGGGCGCTGTACGTGACGGGGCTGGTCGACGGGCCCGAGCACGCCACGGTCCACGCCACCGAACCCGACGGCACCGAGGTGGCCCTGACGGCCCGTTGGGTCTTCGACTCCCGTCCCCCGGCCCTGCCCCCGGGTGGACGCACCACCCTGCTCCAGCACTTTCGGGGCTGGTTCGTGCACCTGCCACGCGAGAGCCTCGATCCGGGGTCGGCCATCCTCATGGACCTGCGCCCGGAGCAACCCCGTACCGGCGTCGCCTTCGGTTACGTGTTGCCGCTGTCCTCGCGCGAGGCGCTGGTGGAGTACACCGAGTTCGGCCGCACCGCCCTGACCACAGCGGAGTACGAGAGGGCCCTCACCGACTACTGCGCCCGGGCAGGACTGGGGGAGTTCGAGGTCACCGCCACGGAACAGGGTGTCATCCCGATGACCGACGCCCCCTTCCCGACCCGGACCGGACGGCGTCTGTTCCGCATCGGCACCGCGGGTGGCGCGACCCGTCCCTCCACCGGCTACACGTTCAGCGGAGTGGCCCGACAGACCGCGGCGGTGGCCCGGGCCCTGGCCGCCGACCGGACGCCGGTGCCCCCGGTCCCGCATCGTTCCCGCCACCTGACCATGGACGCCATCATGCTCGCGGCGTTGGACGGCGGACGGGTGGCGGGCGCCGACTTCTTCGAGCGCCTCTTCGCCGGCAACCGACTCGGCGACGTGCTGGCCTTCCTGGACGGAGCCTCCCGCCTGCCGACGGAGCTCCGTATGGGGCTGACCACCCCGGTGGCGGCCATGTCCCGGACCACCCTCGACCACCTGTGGCACACCCTGCGCACTCGTGTCGGCGGGGCCGGGTGGGTCACCGGAGGGGCCAACGGGTGATCGCGCCGCTGTGACCTGCGATTACTCGTGAGGGGCGAGTGTGCTTCCGTCCGGTTGGGAGGGATGCGTTCGGGGAATCCTGGGGTCACGCGACGGCGGAAACGGGACGGACCACCCGGGCCTTCCGGGGTCGTACCTCCCGAGTCCGGGGCCGGCCCGCTCCGGCCGAATCGAAAGGGGCGGCGACATGCGACTGCACACCGAACGACGGGCGGATCGGCGGCTCGATCTCGTCTACCGGATCGGTGCCGGGCTCACCGGTCTGGTCCTGATCGGGTTCGGTATCGCGGGGCTGATGATCAGACTTCCGCTGTTCGATACCCAGGGCGAGGTGATCGCCGGACTGTCCACCAACGGGGCGCTGAGCTTCATCTCGATCGCCATCGGCTCGTTGCTGGTGGGCGCGATGGTGTTGGGCGGAACCTTCGCCTCCACCGTGTGCGTCGTGGTCGGTGTCGCGTTCGTCGCGAGCGGCCTCGTCAACCTCTTCCTGATGAGCACCGACTTCAACATCCTGGCCTTCTCGATGCCCAACGTCATCTTCAGCTTCGTGGTGGGTCTGCTGGTGATGACCTTCGGCATGTACGGCCGGTTCAGTGGCGGCCTGGACGAGGACAACCCCTTCCATCGGCATCGGGAGGCCCGTCACGGGGACCGGGAGGCCCGGCGTCGGGACCGGGAGACACACGACCAGAGACGGGTGCCGGCTCCGCGAGCCGAGGACGAGGGCGCGTCGGCCCGAGATGAGGACGGTGCGCCGCGTGCCAGGGAGGGCGACGACCTCGTTTACCGGGCCGGACACGAGGCCGGACGCCAGGGCGGGCCCGACGGCGCGAGCGCGCTGAAGTCACCCGGTCGCCACCGCCGTAGCCGGCCCGACGAATGAGCACCGTGGTCGAGAGGCGGCGTCTGGCACTGGTCACCGGCGCCAGCGGGTACATCGGTGGCCGACTGGTCCCCGAACTGCTGGAGGCCGGATACCGGGTGCGCTGCCTGGCTCGAAGCCCGGAGAAACTCCGTGACCACCCCTGGCGGGAACGGGTCGAGGTGGCGCGCGGCGACGTGGTCTCGGGGGAGGGGCTCGACGAGGCCCTGAACGGAGTCGACGTCGCCTACTACCTGGTGCACTCCATGGGCAAGGGAGGCGACTTCGAGAGCGTCGACGCGCAGGGGGCCCGCGTCTTCGCCCGTGCGGCGGGAGAGGCGGGTGTCGGCCGGGTGGTCTACCTGGGCGGACTCGCCCCACGAGGACAGGAGTTGTCCGCGCACATGGCCTCGCGCAAGGAGGTCGCCGACCTCCTTCGGGCCGGGCCGGTGCCCACCGTGGTGTTGCGCGCCGCGGTGATCCTCGGTTCGGGGTCGGCCTCCTTCGAGATGCTGCGGCACCTCACCGAGCGGTTGCCTGTCATGACCACGCCTCGGTGGGTGCGCAGCCGGGTGCAGCCGATCGCCGTCCGCGACGTGCTGCGACTGTTGGTTCTGGCCGACACGCTGCCGGCCGGCACCGATCGGGCCTTCGACATCGGTGGACCCGAGGTGCTCGACTACGTGGAGATGATCGAGCGTTTCGCCGCCGAGGCGGGTCTGGCCCGTCGGCTGATCCTTCCGGTGCCGGTCCTGTCGCCCGGGCTTTCGAGTCTGTGGGTGGGTCTGGTCACGCCGGTTCCACCCGCTGTGGCGCGTCCCCTGGTGGAGTCGCTACGCCATGACGCGGTGGTCGAACGGGACGAACTGTCCGACCTGGTGGACGACCACGAACGGATCGGGTTCGATCGGGCGGTGGCGTTGGCCTTGCGCAGGATCGACGAGGACAGGGTGGACACCCGCTGGTCGTCGGCGGCCTGGCCCAGCGCCCCCTCGGACCCGCTGCCCACCGATCCCGACTGGTCCGGGGGCAGCCTGTACATCGATCGCCGAGCCCGGGTCGTGGACGCTTCGGCCCAGGACGTGTGGCGGGTGATCGAGGGGATCGGTGGGGACCGGGGTTGGTACTCGTGGCCGTTCGCCTGGGCGGCCCGAGGATGGATCGACCTGGCCGTGGGAGGGGTGGGGCCGCGTCGCGGTCGCCGGGATCCTCGACGTCTGCGGGTGGGGGACTCACTGGACTTCTGGCGCGTGGAGGAGATCGTCCCCGGCGCGTTGCTGCGGTTGCGTGCGGAGATGCGGTTGCCCGGTCCGGCCTGGTTGGAACTGGGTGTGGCCCGGGTGCGGGGGAGAACGGTGTATCACCAACGGGCCGTCTTCCATCCCCGTGGGCTGACGGGACACCTGTACTGGCGGGCGGTGCAGCCTTTCCACGGGGTGGTGTTCGGATCGATGGCCGCCAACATCGCGGCCCGGGCCGAACACGACTCCGCGAAGTAGGCGAGGAGCCCACGGTGAAGAGCATTGGTCAGGGTGCGGTAGCGTAATGCCAGAATTTGCTAGTAATCCAAGAAGCTCTGTTTTCTAGTCAAGCTTCTCGATCGTGGAAGGACATCCGACCGTGAGTACACGACCGGAACAGTCGCCTCGGCGGTCACGTCGGTGGGTGGGGGCGGCCCTTCTGGTCGCCCTGGTGTGGATTCTCGGAGCGGGTCCGCTCGGAGCCTTCCTCGGCAAACTCGGCGAGGTCCAGACCAACGACCCCGCCGCCTTCCTTCCGGCCGGTGCCGAATCCACCGAGGCCGACCGGCTCGCCGAGGACTTCGACCGCTCCGAGACCGTCCCGGCCATCGTCGTCATCTCCGGTGATGACGACCTCGACGACGCCGAACTCGCCGACGCCACGGCCCTGGCCGAACGGATCGGTGAGGAGCCCTGGGTCTCCGGCGAGGTCATCGGACCCGTCCCCGGCACGGAGGACGCCTCCGTCGCCCAACTCGTCGTCCTCGTCGACAACACCTACGACACCCGCGACACGGTGGACGAGCTGCGCGCGCTGATCGCCGACGAGCCCGTCGACGGACTCACCGTCCAGGTCACCGGGCCGGCCGGATACGCCGCCGACCTCGTCGCGGCCTTCGGCGGTATCGACTCCACCCTGCTGCTGGTCGCGGTCGCCGCCGTATTGGTCATCCTCATCGCGGTCTACCGCTCACCGCTGTTGCCGATCCTGGTCATCGTCGCCTCCCTGCTCGCCCTCGGACTGTCCGGCGCGCTGGTCTACCTGGCCGCCGACATCGGACTGGTCACCCTCAACGGCCAGAGCCAGGGCATCCTGTTCATCCTGGTGGTGGGCGCCTGTACCGACTACGCGCTGTTGCTCGTGGCCCGCTACCGGGAGGAGCTCGCCACCACCGATCGGGTTCCCACGGCCGTGCTCGCCGCCATCCGCGGCGTCACCGGCCCCGTCCTGGCCTCCGGTGGCACCGTCATCCTCGGCCTGCTCTGCCTGCTGGCCGCCGACCTCAACTCCACCAGCAGTCTCGGACCCGTCGTCGCCATCGGCATCGTCGCCGCGATGCTCTCCGCGATGACCTTCCTGCCCGCCGCCCTGGCACTGTGCGGACGCGCCGCCTTCTGGCCCACCGCCCCGCACCGGGTGAACCAGGAGGGGCAGAGCATCGACCGGGTCCTGGAACAGCACCCGTTCTGGGGACGGCTCGCCCGAGGCGTGGCGGGACGCCCGCGTACCTTCTGGCTCGCGACCACCGGCCTGCTGCTCGCCGCCGCGGTGTTCGCGCCCCAGTTCACCGCCGAGGGGACCGGCCAGGCCGACGTGTTCCGCACCGAGGTCGAGGCGGTCGAAGGGCAGCACGCCCTCGACCGCGGCTTCGGCCCCGACTTCAGCGCCGCGCCCACCACGGTGATCGCCGACGCCGATCACCTGGAGGAGGTCGTGGCCGCCGCCGAGGACACCCCGGGTGTGGAAAGCGCCACGGCGGTGACCGAACCGGGTCCGCCCGGGGTGGACGCCCCCGTCCTGGTGGAGAACGGGCGGGTGCTGATCGAGGTCGAACTGGCGGTGGCCTCCGAGACCACCGCCGCCCTCGACGAGGTCGGGGAGCTGCGGGAGAACGTGCGCGAGGTAGCGGGCGCCGAGGCCGTGGTCGGCGGGGTGGACGCCACCGCCCTCGACACCCGCGAGACCGCCCAGCGCGACTTCGTGGTCGTGGTCCCCTTGGTGTTGGTCGTGGTGTTCCTGGTACTGATCCCGCTGCTGCGCTCCCTGGTGGCGCCGCTGCTGCTGATGGCGGTCAACGTGCTCTCGTTCGCCACCGCGCTCGGTGTGGGCACCCTGGTGTTCGACCACGTCCTGAAGCTGCCCGGGGCCGACCCTGTGGTGCCGCTGTTCGCGTTCGTGTTCTTGGTCGCGCTCGGTATCGACTACAGCATCTTCCTGATGTCGCGGGCCCGGGAGGAGACGCTCCGCCACGGACACCGGGAGGGCGTCCTGCGGGCCCTCACCGTCACCGGCGGGGTGATCACCTCCGCCGGCGTGGTGCTGGCGGCGACCTTCGCGGCGCTCGCGGTCATCCCGTTGCTGTTCCTGTTGCAGCTGGCGTTCCTGGTCGCCTTCGGCGTGCTGGTCGACGCCCTGCTCGTGCGCTCCGTGCTCATCCCGGCGCTCTCCCTGGACGTGGGACCGCGCCTGTGGTGGCCCGGCCGCGCCGGACGCGGACCCGCCACCGAGGACGCCGAGTCCGGCGAGAACGTCGGTTAGAGGGGGTCACCCGCCAGTTCTCGGTAGGCGTGGGCGAGTCTGCCCAGCAGCCGAGGGCGGGGCAGGTGCACACCGTCCAACGCCGCCACGGGACGCACCCCCGTGGTGGCGTTGGTGATGAACGCCCCCGCCACCCGAGTGGCCGCGACCGCCGCCAGTGGTCGGGTGGAGACCGGGATGCCCAGGGTCTGGGCGGCCCGACTCACCAACTCCATGGTCACCCCGGGCAGACAGGGGGCCTGTGGCCACACCAACCCGGACCCGTCCAGGAACCCGATGTTCCAGGTCGGCCCCTCCGAGATCCGACCGTCGATCCCGACGAAGAGCGCGTCGTCGAACCCGTCCACCTGCGCGGCGCGACGCTGCCGGATCGACCCGAACAGCGAGGTGCTCTTCACCGTCGGGCTGTCCCGGGAGAAGGACCGGATGCCCAGGCGCACCGGTTCGGGTTCGGAGGTCGGCGCGGGCCGGGTGGTGACGAGGACCTGGGGCAGTGAACGATCCGCCGGCCGGGCCAGGTCCAGGGCCGGATCGAACACGGTGACCCGCACGATCGAGGGAGAGGGGCGGGCACGCGCCGCGCGCCGGGCGAGCTCGCGCACGCGCGCGATGTCGAGGTCGGTACCGAAGAGGGTCTCGCAGTCGCGGCTCAACCGTTCGGCGTGCAGCCGCAGACCGCGTACGCGCAGATCCGTGACCAGCATGGTCGTGAAGTGTCCGTAACCCTGGAGGGCCAGACCGGAGAGTTCCCCCGTGCTGACGGGACGTCCGTTCAGTTCCATCACGCGGCCCATTCTGACACTTCGGAACCCGCTGGGAGGGGAGTCGGCCGGCTCAGTCCCGGGCGGCCCGTTCCATCTCGGTGAAGGCCGTGGTCAGCTGTTCCTCCGAGGTGGCCAGGTACTCCGACAGTTCCTCGGCGGCGGCCTCCGTGTCCCCGGCCGTCAACGCCAGGTGGATCCTCCGGTTCCAGGGCAGGTAGGGGTCGTGGAACTCACGGGGCGCGGCCATCACGTGGAAGACCAGCCGCGTCTCGGCCAGGACCTGGCGCATGAACTCGTCGACCCGGGCGCTCTGGGCCAGTGCCCCCAGCGCCTCGTGGAAGTGCATGTTGGCGCTGCCCATACGCCACCAGTCGGACTCGGCGCGTGCCTGCTCGCCCGCTTCGACGGCCGCGCCGACCGACCTGATCAGGGGTTCCGGTGCGTGCGCGGCCCCGCGCACGGCGGGCAGTTCCAGGGCACGACGGGCGTTGAACAGGTCCCGCACGTCCTCGCCGGTGGGGTGGGCCACGAACACGCCCCGATGCATGCGGTGCACCAGCAGACGCTCCCGGCTCAGCAATCGGAACGCCTCGCGCAACGTGTTCCGGGAGACCTGGTACTTGCGACTGAGCTTCTCCTCGGACAGGCGTACGCCGGGTGCCAGCTCACCGTCGATGACGAAGGCGCGGAGCATGTCGGCGACGCGTTCGGCCTGGCTGGTGGCGCGCACCATCGCGGGTGTGGGCAGCCGGTCGATGTGGTCGTCGGTCGCCGTCACAGGTTGCCCCCCGCTGTTCGTCCACGCCCGGTGGGGCGCGGTGGTGCCACCAATGTTACGTAGCGGAGTCGAGGAGTTTTTACCGGAGCGCCCCTTATCAGCGGGTCGACGATTGCAGTATTGTTCAACAATCCAACGATGAGGTTGGCCACATCCCAGCTCCTTCAGCCACACTCGGAGAGTCACCCATGAGCGACCAGCCCTCGACGCCACCACCCGTTCCGGTGCGTCCCCGCTTCGGTCGCGTGGCGCTGAGCAGCAGCCTGCTCGGTGCCATGTTCCTGATGGCCACCAGCGCCATCGGCCCCGGCTTCATCACCCAGACGACCACCTTCACCGCGCAGCTCGGCGCCGCCTTCGCCTTCGCGATCCTGATTTCGATCCTCGTGGACATCGCCGTCCAGCTGAACGTCTGGCGGGTCATCGGCGTCTCGAACATGCGGGCACAGGACCTGGCCAACAAGGTCCTGCCGGGCGCCGGTTACCTGCTCGCCGTCCTCATCGTCTTCGGCGGTCTGGTCTTCAACGTCGGGAACATCGCCGGCACCGGGCTCGGCCTCGACGCCATGATCGGACTCGACCCCCGCATCGGCGCGGTCGTCTCCGCCGCCATCGGTGTCGTCATCCTGGCCAGCAACAAGCTCGGTCTGGCCCTGGACCGCGTCCTGGTGGTCCTCGGTGTGCTGATGATCGGCCTCACCCTGTACGTGGCCCTCATCTCCGGCCCGCCGGTCGGCGAGGCCCTGCGCCAGTCCGTCATGCCCGAGGCCGCCAGCGGCGACCTCTTCCTCGCCACCATCACCATCATCGGCGGCACCGTCGGCGGCTACATCACCTACGCGGGCGCGCACCGCCTCATCGAGCGGGGCAAGGGCGGCCGGGAGAACATCGCCGCCATCACCCAGACCTCCGTCACCGGCATCATCGTCACCGGAATCATGCGCGTCGTCCTGTTCCTCGCGATCCTGGGCGTCGTCGCCGGCGGGGCCGACATCATGCAGGCCGCCAACCCCTCTGCGGAGGCCTTCTACCAGGCGGCCGGCGAAGTGGGCATGCGCCTGTTCGGCATGATCATGTGGGCGGCCGCGGTCAGCTCCGTCATCGGTGCCTCCTACACCTCCATCTCCTTCGTCACGACGTTCTCGCCGTGGCTGGAGCGTCACAAGGGCAAGCTGGTCACCGCCTTCATCGGTGTCTCGCTGGTGATCTTCCTGGTCTCCGGCCAGGCCCCGAACACGCTGCTGGTCCTCGCCGGCGCCCTCAACGGCGTCATCCTGCCGGTCGGCCTCGGCCTGCTGCTGTGGGTGGCCTGGCGCCGCTCGGCGACCCTGCTCGACGGCTACCGCTACCCGCGTTGGCTGCTGATCGTCGGCGTGCTCGCCTGGGCCCTCACCGTCTACATGGCGGTGAACTCCCTGGGCGGCATCGCCGCGCTCTGGCAGTAGGACCACCCCGAACCGAGCAACAGGAACCGAAGGAGTACCGCTTTGCGCATCGACCTCAACTCCGACCTCGGCGAGAGCTTCGGTCGCTGGGAACTCGGTGACGACAAGACCCTGCTGTCCATCGTCACCAGCGCCAACGTGGCCTGTGGTTTCCACGCCGGCGACCCCTCCACCCTGCGCCGCACCACCGCCGAGGCGGCGGCCCGCGGAGTGGCCATCGGCGGCCACGTCGCCTACCGCGACCTCGCCGGATTCGGCCGCCGCTTCATGGAGGTTCCACCCGCCGAACTCACCGACGAGGTGCTCTACCAGCTCGGCGCCCTGTCGGTCTTCGCCCGCCTGGGCGGGCAGAGCCTGCGGTACGTCAAGCCGCACGGTGCCCTGTACAACGCGATCGTCCACCACGAGGAACAGGCCGCCGCCGTCGTCGAGGCCGTCCACGCCTTCGACCCCGAGCTGCCGGTGCTGGGCCTGCCCGGCTCCCGCTTCCTGGAGAAGGCGGAGAAGGCGGGCCTGCCCACCTACCGGGAGGCCTTCGCCGACCGCGCCTACACCCCCGAGGGCACCCTCGTCTCGCGCCGCGAGGCCGGTTCCGTGCTGCACGACCCCGACGCCATCGCCGCTCGCTGCCTGCGCATGGCCCGAGGAGAACCCATCACCGCCATCGACGGCACCGAGATCCTGGTCGAGGCCGACTCCCTGTGCGTGCACGGCGACAGCCCCGGCGCCGTGGACATCGCCCGAGCCGTCGCCGAACGACTGCGCGCGGAGGGGATCACCGTGGCCCCCTTCACCGCCGCCTGACCCGAACCACCACTTTGGAGCAGTCCTTGCGCGTCCTGAACTGCGCGGACACCGGGGTCCTGGTCGAGGTCGCCGACCTCGCCCAGGTCATCGCCCTGGGCGCCGCCCTGGAGTCGGCCCCGCTACCGGGCGTCACCGACGTCGTCCCCGCCGCACGCACGGTCCTGCTGCGGTTGTCGCCCGGCACCGATCCCGGCAGGGTCGCCGCCGCCGTCACCGAGATCCCCCTGGCCGTGGACATCGGCCGGGGGACGGGGGAGACCGTCACCATCCCGGTGCACTACGACGGGGAGGACCTCGACGACATCGCCGAACTCATCGGGTTGAGCCCGCGCGAGGTCGTGCGCGCGCACACCGCGGCCACCTGGACCGTCGCCTTCTGCGGGTTCGCACCCGGATTCGGCTACATGGTCGGCGACGACCCGCGATTCCGGGTGCCTCGGCGCGGCGAGGCGCGCACGCGGGTGCCCAAGGGATCGGTGGCGCTGGCCGGGGAGTTCACCGGCCTGTACCCGCGTAGCTCCCCCGGCGGCTGGCAGCTCCTGGGCCACACCGACGCCGTCACCTGGGACCTGGAGCGCGACCCGCCGGGGCTGCTGCGCCCGGGAGTGCGCGTGCGCTTCGAGGAGGCCGCGTGAGCTCCCTGGAGATCCTGGCCACCGGGCCCATGAGCACCGTGCAGGACACCGGGCGCTTCGGCCACGCCGCCCTCGGGGTGGGCCGCTCGGGCGCCGCCGACGCGTGTTCCCACGCCCTGGCCAACCGCATCCTCGCGAACCCGCCGGAGGCCGCCACCCTGGAGGTCACCCTCGGTGGGCTGCGGGTGCGCGCCCGCGGCCCGGTCACCGTCGCGGTGACCGGTGCCGCGACCCCGGTGCGGGTCGACGCCCGGGGCGCCGCCGTCAACGAGGTCCTACACCTGCCCGACGGGGCCGAACTCTCCCTCGGCGTCCCCGCCCGTGGCCTGCGTTCCTACCTGGCCGTGCGCGGGGGCATCGACGTGACGCCCGTGCTGGGTTCGCGCAGCACCGACGTGCTCGCCGGCCTCGGCCCGGCCCTGCCCGAGCCGGGCGACCTGTTGCCCGTCGGACCGGCTCCCCTGGCCCGGCCGCTCTTGGACCACGTGCCCACCGCCCCGGTCGGCGCCGACGAGGTGCGTCTGCGGGTGCGACTCGGCCCGCGCGAGGACTGGTTCACCGAACGGGCCCACCGGACGTTGTTCGACGACCTCTTCGAGGTGACCTCACGCAGTGACCGGGTAGGCGCTCGCCTGGCGGGTCCGACCTTGGAACGCTCCCGCGAGGGCGAGCTGCCCAGTGAGGGCATGGTGCCCGGCTCCCTGCAAGTGCCGACCCAGGGAGAACCCGTCCTGTTTCTGGCCGATCACCCCGTCACCGGCGGCTACCCGGTCATCGCGGTGGTGTGCGCGGCGGACCTGCCCGTCGCCGCCCAGGCCCGACCCGGTACCCGCATCCGCTTCGTCCAATGGAGGTAGAACCCATGAGCCCCGAGACCGCCTCCCCGGCGGACCTGTCGCCCGCCCGGGCCCGGGAGCTGTTCCGCACCGGGACACGTGTGCCCACCTCCGGCTACAGCCACGGCTACGCCCAGGCCAACCTGCTGTGCCTGCCGCGTGACCTGGCCTTCGACTTCCTGCTGTTCGCCCAGCGCAACCCCAAGTCCTGTCCGGTCCTGGACGTCACCGAACCCGGCGACGTGTCCGCCTCGGTGTTCGACGGCGACCTGCGCACCGACCTGCCCGCCTACCGCGTGTACCGCGACGGGAAGTACGTCGAGGAACGCGCCGAGGTCACCGACCTGTGGCGCGAGGACCTGGTGTCCTTCCTCATCGGGTGCAGCTTCACGTTCGAGACCCCGCTGCTGGAGGCCGGTGTACCGGTCCGGCACATCGAGGCGGGCACCAACGTCGCCATGTACGAGACCGACCGGCCGTGCCGCCCCGCCGGCCGGTTCTCCGGACCGCTCGTGGTCTCCATGCGCCCGATCCCCGCCCACCAGGTCGCCGACGCGGTGCGGATCACCTCCCGCTACCCGGCCGTGCACGGCGCCCCCGTGCACGTGGGCGACCCGTCGGCCCTGGGCATCGCGGACCTGTCCAGGCCGGACTACGGCGACCCGGTGGAGGTCCGCGAGGGCGAGATCCCCGTCTTCTGGGCCTGTGGGGTCACCCCGCAGGCCGCGGTGATGGCCTCGGCCCCGGAGTTCGCCATCGGCCACGCCCCGGGCCACATGGCCATCACCGACGTCCGCGACTCCACCTACCAGGTCCCCTGACCGATCGGTGACCTCAGGGGCACACGAAGTTGTCGTTGAGCCAGGCCGGCAGCAGGATCAACAGCACGAGTATCACGACGTTGGCGAGTCGGTCGGGCACTGTGCCTCCTTATGGGCCGGGGCCGACAAGGGACCGTTCTACCGGTCCCCGTCCGGCCCCGGAGGGCTTTGGCCGGCACCGGCCAACCGGGTGAATCCACCACGGTGACGGCCTTGGCCTGGCACAATGCCCGCCCCTTCCAGGCTCGCTCGGCTCAGCGTTCCTCGCCGGTGGGGGAGTCCGGGAACGACTCCCCGGACCGGTCACGCCCACCGAACAGTCGCGATCCACGCCCACGCGTCCCACCGGCGCCGCTCGCGTAGAAGGTCTTCGCCGCCCTGCGCGCGTCGTCGTCCTCCGCCTGCCGCGCCATCGCCTCCATCGCCCGCGCCTGGCCGGCCATCTCCTTGCCGATTCCTCCGGGTCCGGCGAACGGCTGCGCCATCCGCGCCCGCCGGATCCGCGCACCGCTCTCCCGGAGGTACCGGGCGGCCTCTTCCCGCGAGCCCCGGCGCATGGCCTCCGAAGCGCGACGCTTGGCCGACCGCGCCTCCTGGAACAGCTCCTCGGCGCGCACCCGTTCGTCCGCCTCGCGTCGGTCCACCCGCCAAGCGGTCCGCACCCGCACCTCCAAGGTCTCGGTGTGCGACGCCAAGGTCACCGGATCGACGTGCGTGAGTTCCACCCTCGCCAACACCACGTCCTCACCGGCCCCCCGCTTCTCGGCCTCCGCGAGCACCGCGGTGGACACCCGCAGCAACGATCGGCGGCTCTCCCCGGAGAAGAGGTCGCCCAGCTCCACCATGAGCGTGCCGTCGTCCAACCGGTCCGCGGGGGTCTCACCCACCATCGACACCCGCTCCACGAACTCGCCGCCCCGGACCGTCATCGACGTCGCCTGCGCGGTCTTGGCCAGCAGGTACTCCGTCTCCTGCGCGATGAGCCCGCCGGCCGTGTCGGGGTCCTCCGCGAACAGCGCGCTGCCCGCGCCGCCCTCGGAGATCGCCCCCAGCAACTCCTCGTCGTACCCGAGTCCGTAACCCAGGGTGGTGACGGTGATCCCGTGTAGGTAGGCGTCACGCGCCACCTCCCGCAACAGATCGTGGTCGGTGGTCCCCTGGTTGGCGTGCCCGTCGGAGATCAGCAGCAGGGTGGCGCCCCGGTCCTCGCTCGCCCGTCGCGCCTCCTGGACCCCGCGGAGCAGCCCGCTCGACAGGTCCGTGCCACCGTGTGCCCGCACCTGGGACAGCCGTTGGCGCAGGGAGTCCTTGTCGAGGAGCGGCCCGGCCGGCACCTCCACCTTCACCCGGGTGTTGAAGGACACCAGCCCGAAGCGGTCGGTGGGATCCAACCGGTCCACGAGCCCGTGCAGGGCCTCGACCACCCCCTCGATGCGACGGTCCTTGGTCATCGACCCGCTCCGGTCCACCACCACCTCCAAGGTGGCCGGCGGGCGGGCTCGGCCGGGCGCGCGTTCGGGCGCCTCGACCTCCAAGAGGACGAGCACCGAGTCGGAGGTGTTGAGGGCGACGACGTCGAATTCCGGCCGAGCTGACATCTTCATGGACCGCTCCAGGGTTTTCGGCTGGGAACCAAGCCTAGGGAGACGGGCCGTGCGGCGCGGTGCGCTCCGATGTCCGGAAGCGGCCACGGACGGTCACCACCGGCCCCACGGCCCATCGAGGGCCGCTCAGGTCCGATCCAGCACCGACAGCCGGCCGTCGCGCATCTCCAACACTCGTCCGGCCGCGCCCAGGTATTCGGTGTCGTGCGTGACCAGCAGGGTCGCCACCTCGAACTCTCGGGTCGCCTCCGCCACCAGGTCGATGATGGCCGCACCCCGCTCGTGGTCCAGTGCCGCCGTGGGCTCGTCCACCAACAGCGCGCTCGGCCGTCCCGACAACGCCCGGGCGATGTTCACCCGCTGACGCTCACCACCGGACAGCTGGTGCGGCCGGCGCCGCTCCTTACCGGCCAGACCCACCGCGGCGAGGGTCTCCATCGCCCGAGCCCGCGCGCGGTGCGGTGACCGGGCCCGCATGTGTTCGGTGACCAGCAGCTGCTCCACCACGGTCAGTGACGAGATCAGGTTCGGCTGCTGGAAGACGATGCCGACCCGCTCCAACCGCAGTGCGGTCAGCTCACGGGGGCGTAGCCCCAGCGTCTCCACACCGCCCACGACCACCCGGCCCGAATCCGGGCGGATCAGGGTGGCGGCCACCGCCAACAGGCTCGACTTGCCCGAGCCCGACGGGCCGACCACGGCGGTCAGCTCACCGGGGGCCACGTCGACCGACACCCGGTCCAGGGCGGTCACCACCCCGTCGCCGTCGGGGTAGGTCAGGGTCACATTGTTCAGTTCCAGGCTCATCGGACGCCTCCCAAGGCGGTCAACGGGTCGACGGAGGTGATGCGGCGAACCGCCAAGACCGCGCCGAGCATGCCCAGCACGACCATGGCGATCACCGGCCCGACCGTGGTGGTCACGGTCAGGGAGAACGGCAGCACCGAACCGGCCAGGGCGCCCAGGCCCACGCCCACGGCGCCACCGACGGCGGTGCCCGCGGTCAGCACGATCAACGCCTGGGCCAGGGCGTCGCGCAGCAGGTACCGGGTCGATCCGCCGAGCGCCTTGAGGATCGCGATGTCCCCGCCGCGCTGGATCGTCCACACGGTCAGGAACGCTCCGATCACCATCGCGGAGATCGCGTACAGGAACGCCTGCATGGTGACCAGCGAACTGTTCTCCGAGGAGAACGAGCCGATCGCGCGAAGACTGTCCGACAGGCCGGCGGTGACGGTGCCGGCCTCCGCGTCTGCCTGCTCGACCGCAGCGGCCAGGGACACGTCGGTGGCCACCACGTTGGCCACCGGGGCGTCATCGCCCTCGGCGTGCCGCACCCGCGGGTCGATCTCCCGCCAGGTGTCGATGTCGGTCCACACCGCGGGGGTGTGGCTGTAGGACTCGGTGGGCGCGGTCGCGGTCACCGTCAGCTCGGACCCGCCCACGGTGACGGTGTCGCCCTCGGCGACCCCGAAGTCCTCGGCGACCTCCTCGCTCACCACCAGGCTGCCGGAGCCGGTCAGGCCCTCGGGCGCCAGTCGGCCGTCGGCGGGCACACCGAACAGCGCGGCGGCGGTGCCGTTGCCGTCGTCGAACTCGACCCGGCTCTGGGTGATGCCCAGCGGCTCCGCCCACTCCACCCCCTCGGTGGCGGCCCAGGTGTCGAGCTGGGCCCGGGTGACGGTGCTGTCGGCGTAGGACTCCTCCGGGTCGCCGTCACCGGAGGTGCCGAAGGAGACGTGGGTGGCGGGCAGGTTCTTGATCGCGGAGGTGGACTGGTCGGCCAGCCCGGCGGTCAGCCCCGACAACAGGACGATCAACAGGGTGATCAGCGCGACGACGGAGCCCATCAGCGCGAACCGCCCCTTGGCGAAGCGGATGTCACGAAGGGCGACGAACACGGCGGCCCTCCTTTCCGGGAGATTTCGATGTGCTTCCAGCCTCGTCGCGCGCAAGATCATCGACATCGGATGAAGGGAGCGTCCTCGGGGGCGGTGAGGTGGAGCGAGAACTCCATCGAATGGTTGATGCCGCCGCACAGGCGCACGTCGTACGCTGCGGTGATGCGTTACAGCGGAGGGTGGGCGGCCGAACCGCCCGGGGTGACGACGGTGCTGCGGGCGCTGCGTCTGCTCCTGCACGCCTGCTTCCTGTTCCTGCTGGGGGTGGCCACGTCCCGCTACCTGATCGGTGCGCTCGGGCAGGGCTCCCCGGCCACGGAACCCGCCCATCCGGAGTGGACCCGGTGGGCGGTGGTGTGCGGAGCGGTCCTGCTGGGCGTGGTCTACTGCTCCGGCGCGCTGGTCGCCCGGCACGACGTCCACCGCACCCGATCACTGGCGTGGCTGGCCGCCGTCACCGTGTTGTGGGCCCTCCTGGCCTGGGCCGACCCCGACTTCGTGTGGCTGGCCTTCCCCCTGTACTTCCTGCACCTGAACCTGCTGCGCGGTGCGCACTCGGTGATCGCTGTCGTGGTCATCACCGCGACCGTGGTCCTCGGGCAGGCCCTGCACACCGGCGACCTCACGGCGGGGATGGTGCTGGGACCGGTGCTCGGGGCGGTGTTCGCGGTCGCGATCGCCGTCGGGTACATGGCCCTGCACCGCGAGAGCGAACGGCGCCGGGAACTCATCGAGACACTCACCCGCACCCGCGACGAACTCGCCGAGTCCCAACGGCGTACCGGCGTGTTGGACGAGCGCGAACGCCTGGCCCGGGAGATCCACGACACCCTTGCCCAAGGCCTGTCCAGCATCGTCCTGTTGTTGCGCTCCGCGGAGAACGCCCTGCCCGAGGACCCCGACCTGGCCGCCACCCGTATCGCGGAGGCCAGAGAGAGCGCGTCCACCAACCTCGCCGAGGCGCGCGGGTTCGTGCGCGACCTCGCACCGCCATCCCTCACCGGAGCCGACCTCCCCGAAGCCCTGAGCAGGCTCTGCGCCAAGGTCGCCCGCACCGACGGAATCGACTGCCGGCTGCGTACGGACGGCACCCCCACCGAACTACCCTCGGGCTACGAGGTGGCGTTGCTGCGCGCGGCCCAGGCCAGCCTCGCCAACGTCTCCGCGCACGCCCGCGCCACCACCGCCGTGGTCACCCTCGGCTATCTGGGGGAGGAGGTCACCCTGGACGTGTACGACGACGGGGTGGGTTTCGTACCCGAGGAGGCCCGGACCCGAGCCGACGGCAGCGGATACGGGATCACCGCGCTGCGCGAACGCGTGGCCGCCCTGGGAGGTGGGCTGCACGTGGAGTCCGCGCCCGGCGAGGGCACCGCCATCGCCGTCCGACTACCCCTGACCCGGAAGACGACTTCGTTGGAGGAGGGCCGGTGAGCACCGAGGAGGGCGCGGCGCGCCTGCGCATCCTGCTGGTGGACGACCACCCCGTCGTACGCCACGGACTCAAGGCGATGTTCGCCGAACGCGCGGACATGGACGTGGTCGCCGAAGCCGCCGATGGGAGGGCGGCCCTGGACACCCTCCGATCCGGGACGGGTGTGGACGTCGTGCTGATGGACCTGCGCATGGGGGCCGGGATGGACGGGGTCACCGCCATCCGGGCCATCACGGCCTTGACCGACCCACCGCCCGTGCTGGTGCTGACCACCTACGACACCGACGCGGACATCCTCGCCGCGGTGGAGGCCGGCGCCACCGGTTACATGCTCAAGGACGCTCCGCCGGACCAGCTGTGCGAGGCGGTGCACACCGCCGCGCGCGGACAGACCGCGCTGGCCCCCGACGTCGCCGACCGTCTCATGGACCGGCTGCGTTCGCCGGTACCGACCCTGAGCGGCCGCGAACTGGAGATCCTCGGGTTGTTGGCCATGGGCCTGTCCAACCGGGCGATCTCCAAACGGCTGTTCATCAGCGAGGCGACGGTCAAGACCCACCTGGTGCACGTGTTCGAGAAGTTGGGCGTGGACAACCGGACCGCGGCCATCACCACCGCGCTGCGCAGAGGCCTCATCCGCGTGGACTGAGCCCCTCCTTCGCCTTGGTGGCCTTGTCCGGGCGCAGACCCAGTCGGTTCAGCTCCAGTGCGGCCAATCGGTCCACCGTCGCCGACTCGTCCTCTCGCCAGGCGCGGGCCGGGTCCTCGTGCACCTCCATGAGCCTGGTGGGGGAGACCGTGGACAGCGCGCGCAGCGCCAACAACCGGGTGCGCGCCTCGGCGGACATCGCGCTCATCCGCCTGGTCGCGGTGGCGCGGTGGATCCAGCGGACACGCGCCGGCAACCAGGTCGCCGCCAGCAGGAACAGCGGAATGACCGCGACCAGCATCGGCAGGGTGAACGCCAGCGAGGCCACCGACTCCTGGAAGGAGTCTCCGGCCGCGGTCAGGGACTCGCCGGTCTCGCCGAGGTTGGTGAACGGCGTGGCCAGGGCGTCCCCGGCCAGCGGCACCTGCCCGACGTTCTCGGCGGCGGTGTTCATGTGCTCGGTGAACCCCTGGCCCGTGTCGGCCATCAGTTCGCCGGGTCGGTTCAGCGACAGGATCAGGTCGCGTAGGGACAGCGCTGCGGAGATCCACACGAACACCCAGGTCAATGCGGCCAAGTCGGAGACAAGTTGCACACAGGCGCGGACGGGGGTGTCGGCGTACGGCTTCACGGGGGCTCCCGGGGGGTCAGGGGCGGCTGGTCGTGGCCCACTCTCCCGTTACCCGTTTCGCCCCCACCACACGCGAAACCACGCTGTGGAGTCGGCGCACATCCCCGATATGTCGGGGCCAGCCGCCGTCAGGGGGATTCCCGTCGTGCGCGCGAGGGGAGCAGGAACACGAGGCCGAAAGTGAGCGCCGACGCCACTCCCATGGCGATGACTGCCGTGCCGAACGACCCGGCGATGAACAGCGTGCCGAGCACCGCGACCCCGATGGCGGACCCGAGCCGCTGCACGGCGTTGAGCACCCCCGAAGCCGAACCCACCTCGTGGTCGTCGACGCAGGCCAGGATGAAATCGAACAGCGGAGCGATCATCGCCCCCATGCCGAGTCCGACGATGAGCACGCCGGGCACGAGACGCCAGACGCTGTCCGCCGGTTCCGGAAACAGCGTGAACAGGGTGATGAGGCCGATGCCGGTCACGACCAGGCCGAGGTCGATCAGCAGGCCCGCGAGGATCGGCCCGCACACCGCGGACACACCCATGACCGGCCCGAACATCGCCAGGGCCTTGACCAGTTCCTTCGGCGGGAACATCTCCTTGATCATGCCGAAGCCCTGCGGAAGCATCACGGCCCCGAAGAGGCCCTGCAGGACCCGGCTCGCGATCAACGCCCCCTCCGAGGGCGCCGCCGCGCACAGCAGGGAGGTGAGGACGAACCCGAGCACGCCGACCAAGAACATCCGCTTGCGGCCGAAGACGTCGCCCAACCGGCCCCCGATGATCAGTCCGACGGCCATCGCGAGCGAATAGCCGGCCACGATCGACGTGTCGAGCAGGTCCATCGCCTCGGCACCGAGGATGACGGCGAGGGCGGCCCAACGTTTCTTGTACGGCTCGGTGCGTGCCTGGACCGCGACGGACATCATGTGTCTCCTAGACCAGGTGCAGGGGCTGGTCGTGGTACCCCCGAGGGGCGATGACCTCGTCCAACCAGTCGAAGACGCGGGTGTGGGCCGGTCGCTGCGCGCCGGCCCGGCAGTGGGCACCGGCGCCTTCCTCAGCGGTGAACCGAAGCAGGGTCTTCTCACAGGTCAGGTGCTCATACAGCAGCTCGGGCCGACCCTGGAAGAAATCGTCCTCGGTGCCGGCGCACACCAGGGTGGGGCAGGCGATCCGCTCGGCGACGCCGTCGCGCAGGTGGTAGTCCAGGTAAGCGGCGGCGAACGCGCGCGGCGTGGACGCCCCCAGGACGTACATCCCCTGCTGGACGGCCCAGCGCGCCGTCGGGTCGTCCGCCATGGCGCGCTCGAAGGCGGCGTCCATCTCGGGATCGTCGTCGGCGCGCAGCCGACGTTCGGTTACCGGACCCAACACGTGCGGTTCGTTCCAGACGGCTTCGTACTCGCCGGATCGGTGCCTGCCCGTGTGGGAGTTCAGGGGAGCCAATCGGGAACGGATCCGGTCAGGCCTGAGCGGTGGTCTCCCGGTCGCGGACGCGCACGATCTGGCTGAGCACCGCCAGCACCGGCAGTTCCACCAACGGGCCGACCACCAGGGCCACCGCGATCAACGGGCGGTCGGGGAACGCCGCCACCGCGATCGCCAGGGCCACCGGGGAGTTGCGCGCCACGGTCGTCATGGTGAGCGTGACCTTCTGGTCGGCGGGCAACCGGAGCAGCCGACTCACTCCGACCGCCACCAACGGCATGACCAGGAAGAACGCCGCCAACGGAAGGAGAAGGACCGCAAGGTCGCCCAAGTGCGCCATGACCGTGCGGGCCTGCCCGGCGAACATGGCGAACACCGCCACGTACAGCAGCGGAAGCACCGAGGCCGAGGCCCCCGACACCAGCCTTTCCTCCCGCCATTCGGCACCCCGCCAACGTAGGGCCGACCACCGGGCCACCACCGCCAGCACCAAGGGCACCACCAGAACCAGAAGCACCGCCTCCACCAGTGTGCCGGAGTCGACCATCGCCGCCTCCCCGCCCAACAACAGGATGTAGACGGGCAGCAGCAGCAGTTGGAGCACCAGGTTCACCGGTAGTACGGCGGCCGCGACCCCCATGTGTCCCCGAGCCAGGCCGGTGAACACCAGGTACCAGTCCGTGCACGGGGTGACCAGAAGAAGGAGGAGCCCGATCCGCAGGTCGGGAGAGTCGCCCAACAGGCCTGTCCCGAGAGCCCACGCGAACAGCGGGGTGAACACGAAGTTCAGCACCAGACCGGTGATCACGACCGTGCGCGCGCCGCGAACCTGACGGACCTGGGCGGCGTCCACCTGGACGAACACCGCGACCAACATGAGCATCAGCGCCGGCAGGACGAGGTACCCGGCCACTTCACCGATCGGCCACAACAGACCGACGCCCAGTCCCAGCGCGGCGGCGAGCGCCACGAACACGCTTTGGAACTTCTCTGACGTGGACACGGTCTGGTCGCCTGCGGCTTTCCGAACAGTGGAGCGAGTGGACTGCCCACCCAGGCTAGCCGACCTCCACAGCCGCGCCTCGGTGGATGTCTCGCGTTAGACCCTGGAACCCGGCTGAGCGGATACCCATCGAAGCAGGCGAGCGCTGTTGCTCGGGCACGATGGCTTCCCGCCGTCGCTCGGGCACGGTGGCTTCCCGCCGTTCCGAGGGTGGGGGAGTTTGCCTGGCCTGGGGGTCTCGGGTGTCGGGTCTTGGAGTTGTTGGGCGTTGTTCGGGTGGTTGGTGGGGCGCCTGGGGTCGGGAGCCCTCCGGTTTACGGGCGTCGCTCAGGTGGGTGCTGGGGCGCCTCAGGTTTCTGGCTCTGGGGGTTGTTGGGCGTTGCTCGGGTGGGTTCTCCCTCCTTCCCCGCCGCGTGATTGTTGCCGCCCGCACCGCACGCGTCAAGGCGATGTCGGGTTCTGTAGCGATGGGGCTGGTGGCCTTGACCCGTGCGGCGCGGGCGGCGGTTTGGCGGCTATCGGGGAAGGGGGGAGAGTGGTTGAGGTCCCAACGGCCCCGGGCCCTTCGGGCCCCGGGGGCCCGGTCCGGCCGCAAGCGGCCGGATCCCTTCCCTTTCCCTCTGGTGTCCTCGTGGGCCGCGTCGCCACTACGTGACGGGTCCGGTCACGAAGGGCCCGCTACAGGTAGGGCGGGTGGCGGGGCGCGTCCCCGCGGTAGCCGGCACCGGCGCCCCTTTGGCGATGATCTTGCTCGTAGCGCCATGTTGGGCGCCCAACATGGCGCTACGAGCAAGATCATCATGGTGGAGAGACAACACGGGGTTGGTGGTGCCGGTGGGCCGGTACCTGTGCTGGGGGTGGCACCGGTAGGGCGGGTGGCCGCAGTAGGGGCCGATCTCGCCAGGAGTGCTGCCGACACCCCCAACGGGAGCCACCCCGGCCCCGGGATATGGCTCTGGGCGGGGGGTTCGCGGTGTTTCTGCCCCTGGGCATGCCGATATCCCCACAGGGCACGGGCCCTTGGGGTCTGACACCCAACCGGGGGTGATCACGGGGCGGTGGCATTTCGCCTAGTGGAAACGCATGGTCGTGGAAGCGGGTGGTGGTTAGAGGACAGTGGCTGGGGCTGGCTCCCCCTCACCATCCCCCGGCCCGGCTTCCTTTCCCGCTTCCTGGCGGTTCTGGGCGTGGTGGTGCTCCCAGATCTGCCGATTCACCTTCGCCTGCAACCGGTGCTTGAGCCTGTTATGGGTCGAGCAGAGCACCTGCATGTTGTCGGCGCTGGTGGCCCCGCCGTGGGAGAAAGGGACGATGTGGTCGTACTGCGACCAGCTACGCGGCATGTCGCAGCCCTCGTGCCACTCGCAGTAGGGCTTCTTGAACCCGGCCGCCTGGCGCACCGGATCCGGAGCGCACCGCTGCTTGCGCCCCACATCCAACAAGGTGCGGCCCTGTTCGTCGGTCACGAACCGGCGCAACCAACTGTCGGGGGTCAGGCGGGCCACCATCTGATCGGGCAACACCACACCATCCTCCGTGGTGGCCGGCTCTGCGGTGCCGTCTCCCAGGAAGCGCTTCAGCGGGACGGTGATGTTCAACGTGGCCAACGGTTGGCGGCTCAGGCTGGAGCAACCCCGGTGGCCCAGAGCGGTCTCGAAGATCCGCATCATCGCGTCATAAGTGCGCTGATGCTTCGGCATCGCCGCGTTCTCCGGCCCATACGGCTCGGTGTAAGCCTCCAGGGCGGCCTGGATCAGCTCGTTATCGGCCCCCGGCCCCCACATCCGCAGCAAAAACCCGGACTCGAACGTGGGCGAGAACTGCGCACCCCGGTTCTCGAACGTTTCGTCATAGTCCCGGTCGGCCTTATCCGGGTCCAGGCGGGCGACGAACCATTTCGCCGCGTCCCGCAACTGGCGCACCGAAGCCTGCGGGCATTCCTTCTTATAGGCGATGAGCCCGTATTCCAGCCGGGCCCGAAACCCCTCCGCCGAAGGACGCTGGGCACGGAATTCCTCATCCGCCGTTTCGAGGACCTTCGCCCACTCGGTGGTGGCCTTTTCGGTGGAGGTCGCGATGGCGCAGGCTTCACCCAACGACAGGGCCTCGTTCTGGAAGGCTTCTTCCACCAGGGGCAACTGCTGCTGGTACAACGCCCGAGCGAGGGTGGCAAGGCTCTTGGCCTCGGCCGGAGAGGTCCCCCACTGGTGGGTGATCCACGCCTGGATACTGCGCTGGCCGCCCTCTTCCAACAGGACACCGGTGGCCTCCATACGGGCCAGGGAGGGCAGCATCCCATAGCGGATCCGGTCTGTTTCCTGATTGAGGCGGCCGAACTGGGCGAGCACATCGCCCTCGCACCCGAACGGGATATCCCGGCCGGAGAATTCCACCGCCATCTCCCGCGCACCCGCCATCGCCTTATCGACCGGGGTGTTCCCGGTCGGGCGCGGCGTGTGGGGAGGAAAGCTCATACTCTGATTATATGCGAACACCCCCAAGAATGACAGGCCTACTCACCGGTTTATTAACCGAATTCTGAGGCCGATGTGTCTATCATGGAATGGCTGTTATTGTGGGTTATCCACAACCCCTTTTCCCCTATGGTCGGCACCACCTCTCGCGGAAGTGCCTCCTCACGGTTTTCGGTGGAGGGGCTCTGAAGAGAAACGATCTTGCTCCTAGCGCCATGTTGGGCGCCCAAATGGGCGCTAGGAGCAAGATCATCGCTGAGAAGACCAGAGCCGGCTACCGCGGGGACGCGCCCCGCCCCGTGCCTCACCTGTAGCGGGTACTTCGTGACCGGACCCGTCACGTAGTGGCGACGCGCTCAACGATGCAGCGAGGCGGTGGGGAAGGGATCCGGCCGGCTACGGCCGGAGTGGGCCGAAGGCCCACGGGGCCGTTGGGACCCCAACCACTCTCCCCCCTTCCCCGATAGCCGCCAAACCGCCGCCCGCACCGCACGGGTCAAGGCCACCCACCACAGCGCCACAGCACACGCCATCGCCTTGACGCGTGCGGTGCGGGCGGCAACAATCACGCGGCGGGGAAGGAGGGAGAACCCACCCCCACCCCGCCCAACAGCCCCAGGGTTATCTAGCTCAGGCGCCCCACGCACTGACCTTTCACTTACAACCTCGTCCTGAACTTCTGCTTGCCGCGATCTTCTTTCGCTTTTCTCCCCCCACCTTTACCTCCGCCCCACCAACACACCCCGCACCCGCACAACCCCCACTCCCTCAACCCCCCACTCCCTCACCTCCCACCCGCACCCCCCCCACAGGCCAGGACCATCGCCCACTCCCTACGCTCAGCCGGTGACCTCTCCTCGCCCGATCGCCGCCTGCCTGCGCGCTTCCACGTCCGCGACCAACAGGTCCACCATCTCCTCCGTCACACCCATCCCGAACGTGGACAGCGCCACGATCGGCATCGAGTCGGCCATTCGCAACAGCTCCTCCGGAACCGAGTCCAGTTCCTCCATCCCGGCCCGGATCTCGGCCAGCACCGGCCCGCCGATCGCGTTCGCGCGCCAGTCCTCGATCGTGGAACTCCTGGTCAGCGGAGGCACGAAGCGGTCCCCGGAGCTGACGACCTCTCCGCTCAGCCGAATATCCCGGGAGGAGGCCCCCACCGAAACCGTGTAGGTACCGGCCACCAGCGACCACCGGTGGTGTTCGGCATCCCAGGTGGACAGGTCGCGCCCACGGACGGCCAACTCCACCCGTGTGCTCTCCCCGGGCTCCAAGGCCACCTTCGCGAACCCGCGCAGTTCGCGCACCGGCCGGGTCGGATACTCCTGCGTCAACCCCGTGTACAGCTGGACGACCTCCTGTCCGGCCCGCGTGCCACTGTTGGCAACGGTGAGCGCCACCGTCCACGCGTCCGTCCCGTCCTCGGTAACCTCCAAGTCGGAGTAGTCGAACGTGGTGTAGGTGAGCCCGAATCCGAACGGGTACGCCACCGGTCGATCCAGGGTGTCGAAGTGTCGGTACCCCACGAACACCCCCTCGCCATAGCGCACGTGTCCACGCTCGCCGGGGAAGTTCAGGTAGGAGGCGTGATCACTGAGCTTCAGAGGAATGGTCTCGGTGAGCCGCCCGGACGGGGAGACCGCGCCGGTCAGCACGTCCACCGTGGCCGCGCCACCTTCCTGTCCCAGCAGCCATCCCTCCAACACGGCGTCGGCGTCACCCTGCCAGTCGGCCACCGACACCACCCCACCGTTGGACAGCACCACCACGACCCGCTCGCTCACCCGTCGAATCCGGGCCAGCAGTTCGACCTGTTCGGCGGGCAGGTCGATGTCGGTGCGGTCGAAGCCCTCTGATTCCAGAGCCTCCGGCAGCCCGAGGAACAGCACGGTGGTGTCGCACTCCTCCGCCAGCGCCACCGCCTCCTCGGCCAGGTTCGGCGCCGCGGTCCCGTCCAGGGTGAACCCGGGGGCGAACCGCACCGGAAACTCCTCGGCCACCTCATCGAACGCGTCCAGCGCGCCGGTCACCCGGGTCGGCACCATGTGGGAGGAGCCCCCGCCCTGGTAGCGGGGTGTGCGAGCGAACTCGCCCACGACCGCGATCGAACGGCCCGGAACCAGTGGCAGCGCCTCGCCCTCGTTCTTCAACAGCACCAGCGCCTCGGTCGCGGCCTCGCGGGCCAACGCCTGGTGGGCCTCGTGCTCGGGCGAACGCGAGGTGTCGGTGGTCACCCGGTCCTGCACGCGAACCAACCGCTCCACCACGGTGTCCAGCACCGAATCGTCCAGCTCGCCCCGCTTCACCGCGTCGACGATCCGGTCGTCGGTGCCGCTGGGCGGCATCTCCAGGTCCAGTCCGGCGCGCACGGCCTCGACCCGGTCGACCACGGCGCCCCAGTCGGAGACCACCGCTCCCTCGAACCCCCACTCCTCGCGCAGCAACGTGGTGAGCAGCCACGGGTCCTGGCTGGTGTACACCCCGTTGAGCCGGTTGTAGGAGCACATCACCATCGCCGGGTCGGTGGTGCGGATGACCTCCTCGAACGCCGGTAGGTAGATCTCGCGTAGCGTGCGTTCGTCCACGTCGGAGCTGGACCGCATCCGGTCGGTCTCCTGGTTGTTGGCGGCGAAGTGCTTCACGCACGCCCCCACACCCTCGGATTGAACGCCCTCGACCAGCGCGGCGGCGATCCGCGCGGTGACGTGCGGGTCCTCGGACACGTACTCGAAGTTGCGGCCGCACAGCGGGGAACGCTTGATGTTCATGCCCGGGCCCAGCACCACGTCCACGCCCATGGCGCTCGCCTCGGTGCCCAGGGCCGCGCCGACCCGCTGAACCAGGTCGACGTTCCAGGTGGTGCCGAGCCCGACCGCCGGCGGGAAGCAGGTGGCGGGCACACTGCTACCGATGCCGAGGTGATCGCCCTCCTCCAACTGCTGTCGGATGCCGTGCGGGCCGTCGGCCAGGTGCAGACGGCGCAGTACACCCGGGATCGGGGTGCTGTGCCAGACCCCGGACCCGGAGGTGGCGGCGGCCTTCGCGGCCAGGTCGGGTTCGAGGCGGGACATTTCGGTGCTCATGAGGGCCTTTCGTCAGTGGTGGGGGCGGGGGCCGACGCGGGGATTCCCAAGGTGTGCAGGAAGGAGACGATCGCGGCGCGCATGTCGACGGCGCCGGGGTCGAGGAGCCACTGCACTTGGAGTCCGTCCTGGAGGGCGATGAACTGCGTGGCGGCGACCTCGGGGGCGGACTCCGGGCGGCCGTCGAGGAGGGTGGCGAACGCCGACGTGAGGTGTTCGCGCAGTACGCGGTAGCGACCGAAGAAGTAGTCGTGCGCGGGGTGGGCGGGGTCCGTGGCCTCCGCGGACAGGTTGACGAAGAGGGAGACCAGGCCGGGGGATTCGGTGTTGCGTTCGACGAGCTTGACGAGGTTGTCGATGAGTGCGCGGTGGCTCAGGTCCGGGTCCAGGACGAGCGGGGCGTCGATCTCGTCGCGCCTGCTCAAAACGTGTATGAGCAGGGCTTCCTTGTTGGGGAAGTGGTGCAGGACCCCGGCGTGGGAGAGGCCTGAGTGGGCGGCGATGTCGCGGAGGGAGACGGCCCGGTAGCCGGAGCGGGAGAAGAGTTCGGCGGCGGCGTCGATGACGTGCCCACGGGTGCGTTCGCCCTTGGTCGGACGCTGTCGCGGGTGCTCTGTGTCGGTCACGGGGCTCTCCTCGCACACGATCTCGTGGCGGCGGCACAAAACCTACCGCCTGGTCAGATTGTGGCACAAGGCACAGTTGGCGGATTCGTGGTGGGTCCCGCCGGACCCCCCGTGCGCACGCCCCGCACACGGAAAAGGCCCCTCCCGCCGACCTTCGCGTCGGTGGAAAGGGCCCGGTGGGCCGCCGAGACGACCCTCGCGCGGTCAGATGACCGGCTCCTCCTGGCGCAGCAGCTCCAGCGCGGGCGCGTACAGGCGGGCCTTGATGGTGCCCAGGGTGGCGGCGTCCTTGCCGGCCAGGGAGCGGGCCAGCTCGATGGCGGTGGGGCGCACCTCCTCCTCGGCCACGGCTCGGTCCACGATGGCGGCCTTCGCGGCGTCCTCGCCACCGTAACGACGGGCGGTCACCATGGCCTCGTGCGCGGTCTGCGGAGCCAGGCGGGCCTGGATCAGCGCCGACATCGCCGGGGTGAAGGGGATGTTGATGTCGGCCTCGGGCAGGCACCAAAAGCCCCGGTCGGCGCGCATCACGCGCAGGTCGTGTGCCAGGGAGAACATCGCGCCGGCGGCGAAGGTGTGCCCCTGTAGGGCCGCCACGGTGGGCATCGGCAGGGCCAGCAGGCGCCCGAACAGCCGGTGGACGCTCGTGACGTACTCCTTGTAGCGGTCGCCGTTGGCCATGAGCCACTCAAGGTCCAGGCCGTTGGAGTAGAACTTGCCGGTGGCGGTGGTGACCAGGGCGCGCGGGCCCTCGGCCTCCTCGGCCTCGTCCAAGGCGGCGTTGACCGAGGCGAGCCAGTCCGGGTGGAAGCGGTTCTCCCCGTCACCGATATCGAGAACGAAGACCTCGTCGTGGCGTTCGAGCGTGGGCATGGTGCGCTGCCTTCCTTCGTGGGTCGGACGGTCGGTGGTCCAAATGTTACTGGCCGGTAACCACATGGGCCAGCATAGACCAGGAGAAACGACCCCGCGGAAAAACAGGTACCGTCCGTCCGCCGGATGCCCCTATCATCGGCGCCATGTCCAGTGCTTCGTGTGCGGCCGCCTGCGCCGCGGTGACGAGGACGCTCCGCTAGCGGCGGGGCGTTCCTCCACTTCTCCATAGAACGTTCCTCCGCTCTGCCGTCGAACCGGAGCGGCGCTTTCGTGCTGCCCGGAACCTCTTTCGAGCAACGGAGCACTCGGTGTCTTCAGACATCCTTTCCTGCCGGGGCGATTCCTCCCCGGCACGCGCGTGGCTGGTGCTGTGCTGCATGGCCATGCTGCAGTTCTTCATCGCGGTCGACGTGACCGTGGTCAACGTCGCCCTTCCCTCGATCGGCGCGGACTTCGGCGTCGGCGGCCACGCCCTGACCTGGGTCGTCGTCGGGTACACGATCACCGGCGGCGGGCTGCTGATGCTCGGCGGTCGCCTGGGCGACGTACTCGGCAGGCGCCGCGTCCTGGTGCTGGGCACGACCGTCTTCGGCGCGGCCTCCCTGCTGGCCGGACTCGCCCCGTCGTTCGCCGTGCTGGTGATCGCGCGACTGTTGCAGGGCGTGGGCGAAGCGCTCGCGCTGCCGGCGGCGATGTCGGTGATCGTGCTCATGTTCCCCGAGGGGCCGCGCCGATCCCGGGCGCTGAGCGTATGGGCGGCGGTCGCCAGTTGCGGCCTCGTCCTCGGTTTCGTGCTCTCCGGCGTCATCACCGAACTGCTCGGCTGGCGGTGGATCTTCCTGCTGTCCGTCCCGTTCATCCTGGTGGTCCTCGTCGCGGCGATCCTGCTCGTGCCGAGCGAACGCTCCACCGAGTCGACGCCCTTGGACCTGCCGGGTTCGCTGCTGTTGGTCGCGGCCCCGCTGCTGTTCGTCCTCGGCGTCGTCGAGGCGGGGGAGGCCGATGGCGCGCTGCCGTGGCTGCCACCGGTGGCGCTGGCCGGCGCGGTGGTGGCCACGGCCCTGTTCATCAGGGTCGAGCGCCGGTCTCCGAACCCGCTCGTGCCGCTGCGGCTCTTCCGCAACCGACCGCGCGTCCTGGCCAACGCCGCCACCGTCCTGTTGAGCGCGGCCCTGTCCACCTCGTTCCTGCTGTTCACCTTCTACCTACAGAACAGGCTGGGAATCGGCCCGTTCCAGACCGGTCTGCTGATGCTGCCCTTGGCCGCGGCCCTGATCGTGGTCTCGGTGCTGGTCCCTCGGATCCTCGAACGATGGGGCGCCCGGGCCTGTGTCCTGACCGGCATCGGCTTCACCGTGGCGGCGATGGCGTTCATCGCCCTGGCCGCGTCCTTCGGGGCGGGCGGACCGGTGATGATCCCGGCCATGGTGCTGATCGCCGCCGGGATGGGGTTCGGAATCGTCGGCCTTCAGTACGTCGCGGTGACCGGAGTGACCGAATCCGACGTCGGCATCGCCTCCGGTGTCCAACGCGCCGCCGACCAACTGGGGGGTTCCACCGGAATCACGGTCTACGTCGGCATCGGGTTCGCGCCCGCCCTGGGCGGCTTCGATCCGTTCCTGGTCAGTAGCCTCCTGGCCATCGCCGGGCTGGTCGTCGCCGGGCTCGTCGCCTGGCGGATCTCCCTGCCCGCCGAGGCGGATCGGGAACAGACCGTCTGATCCCGAAGGCTGTGCCCGGACGCGATACCGACCGGGCGCAGCCGCTGGATCACCGACCCCGGGTGTCCGCCTTCGCGGCGTCCGCGACGTACTCCTCGAAGCTGCGCGCCGGGCGCCCGAGGGCGCGCTCCACCCCGCCCGTGGTCGCCGTGTTCCGTCCGTCCAGGACCTCCCCGAACAGCGCGGCCAACCCGTGGGCCACCTCCTTGGGGATCCCTTGGGCGGCGGACGCCGCGACGAACTCCTCGACGCTCACCCGCCGGTACTCCACGGGGTGGCCGGCCGCCGCGCCCAGCACCTTGCCCACCTCGGTGAACGTGAGCGCTCGCGGGCCGGTCATCTCGTACACCTCCCCGGCGTGCCCGTCCTCGGTGAGAGTCAGGGCGGCGACCTCGGCCACGTCGTCCAGGTCCACGAACGGCTCCGGAACGTCCGCCACCGGCAGGGCCAGCGTTCCCGACAGGACGGCCGGTACGAAGAAGTGCTCGGAGAAGTTCTGCGCGAAGAAGGAGCAGCGCAGCACGGTCAGTCCGGGAAAGACCGCTCGGACCTGTTCTTCCGCGTGCTGTGCCTCCGGTTCGCCCCGTCCGGACAGCAGCGCCATGCGGCGCACGCCGTGTTCGGTGGCGCGCGTGGCGAACGCGGTCACGGTCTCGGCCGCCCCGGGCAGGGCCAGGTCGGGGTGATAGCAGAGGTAGACGGCGTCCGACCCATCCAGAACGGCGTCCCAGGTGTCGGGGGAGCCCCAGTCGAAGGGCGGCGTACCGCTCTCCTGGTGCCCCGACCGGGAAGCGACCCTGTGGTCGACGCCGCGTTCGGTCAGAAGTCGGGTGACGCGGCGACCGGTCATCCCGGTGCCGCCGGTGACGAGAACCCGCTGCGGGCTGTTGTTCGTATCCATGTCCTCAGTACATCGAAGAAGACCTGGACGGAACATGGTTCATCTGCTGGAATGCATAAGAGAACATCCAGAATCCGATTGATCGGGGAAGGCCCATGGATCCCCTGGGGCACCTGTTCGACAGCCCGCGCGCCCGCTCGGCCTTCACCCTGCGCCTGGTCATGGGCCCACCCTGGTCGATCGACGTTCGGGTGGGGGCCGCCCTGGACCTGGTCGTGGTGACCTCGGGGACCCTGTGGCTGGACACCGGTGACGAACGGGTCGAGGCCGCCCCCGGGGACGTACTCCTGGTCCGAGGCCCCGAACCCTACGTGGCCTCCGACCGCCCCGGTCGGGTTCCGACCATCACCATCGAACCGGGGCAGCGGTGCGTGGCCGACGACGGCACCGAAGTCCACCTGAGTCTGTGTCACGGGGTCGGAACCTGGGGAAACGACCCGGACGGCGAACACGGCGCGATCATCGGTTCCTACGAGGACACCGGGGAGGTCGGTCGCCTGGCCCTGGCCGCGTTGCCCAGGCTGGCGGTGTTGCCCGCCGGTTCGGTCGACCCCATGGTCGTCTCCCTCCTCACCAGGGAGATCACCACCGCTCGGGTGGCCCAGAGCACGCTCAACGACCGTCTCCTCGACTGCTTGCTGGTCATGGCGGTCCGCGCCTGGTTGGAGTCGCATCCGGACGCCGCCCCGAACTGGCTCAGCGGCCGGCGGGACATGGTCGCCGCCCAGGCCCTGGACCTGATGCACGAACAGCCCACCCGCCCGTGGACCCTGGACGTCCTGGCCGGAGAGTGCGCCGTCTCCCGTGCCACCCTGGCGGACCGGTTCTCTCGGGCGGTGGGCGACCCGCCCATGTCCTACCTGCGAACCTGGCGGCTGACCCTGGCCTGCGACCTGTTGGTCTCCGAACCCGACCTCGGACTGGAGGCGCTGGCCGCCCGGGTGGGCTACGGGAGCGGGTTCGCGTTCAGCGCCGCCTTCAAGAGGCAGGTCGGCACGAGCCCGTCCGGGTATCGAAGGTCCAAGACCTCCGGCGTCCGGACGGTCGGAGCCCCGTAGGATGTGGCCCCGCCGCGACCCGCACCGCCCCCACCGGAAGGGAATCCGTTGAGCGACCGCACCCAGGCCTTCACCGGGCTCACCGAGAACTACCGGGCCCACCGGCCGGACTACCCCTCGGAGACGCTGGACGTCCTGCGGGGCCATGTGTTCGACGGTGTCGCCGAGCCCCGGTTGCTGCTCGACGTCGGTTCCGGCACCGGAATCTCCACCCGCGCCCTGCGCGTGCTCTTCGGCGATGGCCCCAGGGTGGTGGGGGTCGAGCCCGGACGCGACATGCGCGCCACCGCCACCGCCGAGGACGGCGGGGTCGAGTACGTGGACGCCCGCGCCGAGGAGATCCCGTTCCCGGGCGGTTCCGCCGCCTTGGTCCTCACCGCCCAGGCCGTGCACTGGTTCGACCGCCCCGCCTTCTTCGCCGAGGCCGTCCGACTCCTGGAACCGGGCGGGACCCTGGCGGTGCTCAGCAACGACCGGGTCCTGGACAGCGCGTTCGCCGACGATCACGAGACCCTGTTGGAGCGGCACAGCCCCGGATACGACCGCCACTACCGTTCCTACGACCTGGTCGGAGAGTTGTCGGCCCCCGAAGGGCTGACCGGAGCCACCGAACACACCTTCGGCTGGACCCGTGAACTCACCCCCGACGGCTACCTCGGCATGGCCATGTCCTCCAGCAGGATGGCGGCCGCGGCCCGGGAGATCGGAGAGGGCCGCCTGCGCACCGAACTGCGCGCCATCGCCGACCACCACTTCCCCGACGGGCGGGTCCTGGTCCCCTACACCGCCAGGTTGGTCCTGGCCCGCCGCGTCCGAGAACACCGGGTCGGGTAGGGGTCGGGAAGGGAGGAACCGTGGAACTCGACACGCTGGGCCACCTGATGGTCGCCACCGCCGTCCTGGTCTGGGGCTACGTCCTCTACCGGCTGGTCCGCCGCCAGGTGAGCCGGGAGAACGATCCCGACGACCCCGGGTTCGGCCCCGGTGGTCCCCTGCGTGATCTATGAGGTTTTGCGTGAATCGTCCCCCTCACTGACGTTGACCAAAGATGCCCCGGGAAAGGCTCCGGGCCAAGGCCCGGGACCTCGGGCCGGGAATCGACGGCGAGGGAACACACCCATGGCGCAGCTGATCGTATTGGGGGTCGCCGACCGCGACACCGCGGAGAAGGCGCTCGACATCGCATCCGACCTGGGCAAACAGGAACTCCTCCGACTGGAGGACGCGGCCTACGCCTACAAGGACGACAAGGGGCGCCCGCGCATCCACCAGACCTTTCACCTGACCGGCTACGGTGCCGCCGGGGGCGCGCTGTGGGGCACCCTCATCGGCATGCTCTTCCTCAATCCGCTCCTGGGCCTGGCCGTGGGGGCCGGCACGGGCGCGATCGCGGGAAAGCTCAGCGACGTGGGCATCGACGACGACATGATCAAGCAGATCGGTTCCGAACTCGAAAAGGACCGCGCCGCGGTGTTCCTGCTCGCCGATGACGCCACCATCGACCGGGTCGTCGACGCGTTCAAGCCTTTGCACCCCACAGTCATCCAGACCAACCTGTCCAAGGACGGTGAACGGGAACTCGTCGAGGCGCTCCGCTCCTGACGGACCTGGATCCCGAGGGCCCCAGAGCCTTCCCCCGCCGCCGACACGGGCCGCCCGTGTCGGCGGCCGTCGGTACGACGAGGAGACAGTGATGATCGGGAACGGACACGAGGGCGCGGCCATCGGAGACGATTTCGCCGACGCCGACCGTGGACTCATCGCCAGACTGGAACCGGGACAGGTCAAGAACGAACAGGGCCGGGTGGTGTGGGACACCGAGGCCTACGCCTTCCTGGACCAGGACCGCCCCGACACCGTCCACCCCGGCCTGTGGCGTCAGTCCCGCCTGTGCGCGAAGCAGGGCTTGTACGAGGTCACCAAGGGGATCTACCAGGTCCGAGGCCTGGACCTGTCCAACATGACGCTGGTCGAGGGCGACCAAGGCGTCCTGGTCATCGACCCCTTGGTCTCCGCCGAGACCGCGAGGGCCGGCCTGGAGCTGTACCGTTCCCAACGCGGTGATCGGCCGGTCAGCGGGGTCCTCTACTCGCACTCCCACGTCGACCACTTCGGTGGGGTCGGTGGTGTCACCGAGGGCAACGTGCCGATCCTCGCCCCGAAGTGGTTCATGGAGAACGCCGCTTCGGAGAACGTCTACACCGGCCCCGCGATGGCCCGCCGCGGGTTGTTCCACACCGGGGCCTACCTGTCGCCGGGGCCCCGAGGTCAGATCGGGATGGGGCTGGGGCAGGCGAGCTCCACCGGCACCATCACCCTCATCGCGCCCAACCGGAACATCACCCGTACCGGCCAGGAGGAGGTCGTCGACGGGGTGCGCATCGTCTTCCAGATGACCCCCGGCACCGAAGCGCCCGCGGAGATGAACTTCTACTTCCCCGAACACCGGGCGTTGTGCATGGCGGAGAACGCCACCCACAACCTGCACAACCTCATCACCCTGCGCGGGGCGCCGGTCCGGGACGCGCGTGCCTGGGCACGGTACCTGGACGAGGCCGTGGAGTTGTTCGCGTACGACTCCGACGTGCTGTTCGCCTCCCACCACTGGCCCACCTGGGACACCGACCGGATCGTCCGCTTCCTGTGCGAACAACGCGACCTCTACGCCTACCTGCACGACCAGACGATCAGGATGATGAACCTGGGGATGGTGGGTTCGGAGATCGCCGAACGGATCCAGATGCCTCCCGCGTTGGAGCGCGCCTGGCACACCCGCGGTTATTACGGTTCGGTGAGTCACAACGTCAAGGCGATCTATCAGCGATACATGGGCTGGTTCGACGGCAACCCCGCCCACCTGTGGCAACACCCGCCGGAGGAGGCGGCGTGGCGGTACGTGGAGTGCATGGGCGGCATCGACGAAGTGGTCCGCAAAGCCGACGGGTACAAGGCCGAGGGCGATCTCAGGTTCGCCGCCACCCTGCTCGACCACGCGGTGTTCTCCGATCCCGAGCACGAGGGAGCGCGCGCCGCGCTGGTGGAGGTCTACGAACGGCTGGGGTTCGGTTCGGAGAACGGCACCTGGCGAAACTTCTACCTCCAAGGCGCGGCCGAACTGCGAAACGGCAAGCCGGAGACCGCGATGGAGACCGGTACGGGGGTGACCTCGGCGCTGTCGCTGGAGCAGCTCTTCACCTCTGTGGGGATCCGGGTCAACGGTCCCAAGGCGTGGGAGGAGTGCTTCGTCATCGACTGGGTGTTCACCGACCTGAACACCACCCACCGGACCACCCTCTCCAACGGGGCGTTCACCACCAGGGAGAAGCCGCGTCGGGGGGAAGCGGACCTGACCGTCACCCTGAACAAGTTCCGGCTATTGCGGCTGCTCGCGGGCAAGGGCACGGAGGGCATGTCGTTCGAGGGCGACGAGACGCTGGTGGACAGGTTGCTGGGTCTGTTGGAGCTCCCGGATCCGGTCTTCGCCATCGTCACGCCCTGACCGTCACGCCCCGAGCCGGCCGGAGACCCGGCGCATGGACACCGTGACCAGCCCCTCCTCTGTCCCGCGGGCTCAGGCGAGGGGCTTCTTGAAGCCCACGTGCGACGCCTCGTATCCCAGGCGCTCGTAGAAACGGAGGGCGTCCACACGGGTGGCGTCGGAGGTCAGTTGGAGCAGTACGCAGCCGAGCTCCCTCGCTCGGCCTTCGGCCCACTCCAGCAGCTCGGTGCCGAGCCCGCCGCCGCGTTCGTCGGCGTGCACCCGTACCCCCTCCACCTGCGCGCGGGTGGCCGCCGTCCTGGACAGCCCTGGGAGAACGGTCAACTGGAGGGTGCCCACCACTCGCCCGTCCCGTCGGGCCACCGCCAGGTACTGGTGGGGGTCGGAGTCGATCACCTCGAAGGCCTTCAGGTAGGGGGTGAGGTCGTCGGGGGTCTCTCGGGACGCGCCGAGGGGGTCGTCGGTGAGCATGGCCACGATCGCCGGGATGTCCTCGGCACGCGCGCGTTCGATGGTCGGCATGGGGATCAAGATACGCGGCGACGGTGACACCCGGTGTCAATTACCGTTGACCCATGGAGAGCACCGAACGACTGGAAGAGATCGCCAGGTCCCTGCGGGGCGAGAGCACCCTGGAGTCGCTGGAATCACTCGTGGAGTTGCGCTCGGAGTCCGAACGCGTCGAGGCGGTCCTGGTGCGCCGCGCCCGTAACCAGGGGCTCACCTGGGCCCGGATCGCCGAGGCGCTCGGGGTGTCCAAACAGGCCATCCACAAGAAGTACGGCGGGCGTGGCCTGCTGGGATCGCAGAAGTAGCCCGAAGGGACCGCTCGGCGCACCCCACGCGCGCACGAGATCGACACAGGGTGGGACGCGCTCAGCACCGACCGTGTTCGAACCACCTAGGGTCTGAGTGAACAGTCCAGGTCTCGACGTTCGGAACGAAAACAAACAGGGGGAGAAGCATGCCCGTTTCCAAGGAAGTCCACCTCGTCGCCCGACCCGATGGGGAGCCGAAGCCGGAGGACTTCGCAGTGGTCGAGACCACCGTCGAAGCGCCGGGCCCCGGCCAGATCCAGGTCCGCAACGACTGGATCTCCGTCGACCCCTACATGCGGGGCCGCATGAACGACACCAAATCCTACGTGGCGCCGTTCCGGCTCGGCGAGGTCATGGACGGCGGTGCGGTCGGTACCGTCGTGGCCTCCGAGAGCCCCGACGTGCCCGTCGGCGCGAGTGTCCTGCACTTCCAGGGCTGGCGCCAGTACGCGCTGATGGACGCCGCCCGCGCCAAGGTGGTCGACACCGAGGCCGCGCCCGCCCAGGCCTACCTGAGCGCGCTCGGCATGGTCGGCCTCACCGCCTACGCGGGCCTGACCGCCATCGCCGAACTCAAGGAGGGCGACGTCGTGTTCGTCTCCGGTGCGGCGGGCGCGGTGGGCAGCCTCGCCGGGCAGATGGCCAAGCGACTGGGCGCGTCCAAGGTCATCGGCTCCGCCGGCGGTCCCGAGAAGAAGCGCCGCCTGCTGGAGGAGTTCGGCTTCGACGCCGCCATCGACTACCGCGAGGGCGACCTGGAGGGGCAACTCGCCGAGGCCGCGCCGGACGGCATCGACGTCTACTTCGACAACGTCGGCGGCGACCACCTGCGTGCGGCCATCCAGGGGATGCGCGTCCACGGACGCGCCGCCCTGTGCGGGGCCATCTCGGTCTACAACGACACCGAACCGGCCCCCGGTCCGGACAACCTCGGCCTACTCGTCGGTAAGCGGGTCAAGCTCCAGGGTTTCCTGGTCGGTGACCACGGTGATCTGGCCCCCGAGTACTACGAGCGCGCGGCCGGATGGCTGGCGGAAGGCAAGCTGCACAGCAAGGTGACGGTGGTCGACGGGATCGACAACGCGGTCGACGCGTTCCTCGGCATGATGCGCGGCGCCAACACCGGCAAGATGCTGGTGCGTCTGCCCGCCTGACCCCGCTTTCGCCTCCTGACCGGGAGCCGCCGGCCGGGGGTGGCCGGCGGCTCAGGAGTGCCTGAAATCACCGTGGAGACCGTTTCCCGTCGATGGTTCATCCGATCATCGAGAAAGCCCATCACAGGGCCGATTCCGGTATCGACCGATCAGAGTCGAAAATAAACCTCTTTGGGGCTCGATGACCGTTTCCGGTCGGGATCATCGACCCCCGTACCAGGGAGAACATGCCCACCAATGGGCACTTCGGCGGGGGTATGAATCCGCTGGACGCCACTGCCGGGCGACACCTTTTCGGGGGCTCGCCCTCTGAAGTGGCCAGGCGCCCGGCAGAGGCGTACAGTCCTCTCTTGGTGCGCCGGGAAATCAGGTCGGCGAACACCTCAGCTCTCTACGCGAAATCAGATCCATGACCGTTGTCCCCCGTCGCGCCGCGCGCGTCTATCGCTCCGAGAACGCCGAGCGTTCCGTGCACGCCTGGTGTCACAAGGCCCTGAGCCGGTGGCCCGACCTCGGGCCCCTCCCACCCGTGGAGACCGGCCTGGGGCCCACACAGGCCTTTCGTGCCCTGGGCGGGTCCGGAACCCCGGTCCTGGTCCTGTCGGGCACCAACTTCAACGCCGCCACCACGGTCCCCGCCGCCCGCGCGCTCGCCGCGGACCGGCCGGTACTGCTGGTCGACCCTCCGGGACAGCCGGGCTTGAGCTGCAACAAGCGCAACGCCGGTTCCCGGACGGAGGCCTACGGTGAGTGGCTCGACGAACTCCTACCGCAGATCACCGACCGCCCGGTCATCCTCCTGGGACACTCCCGGGGCGCCGCGATCGCGCTGTCCTCGACCCCGAGCCCGCTGGTCGCCGGACTGATGCTGCTCAACCCCGCCGGGTTGACGGCCGCCGGGGTCAGCTCGGAGTCGATGCGCGTCACCCTGCCGTGGATGATCCACCCCAACGAGCAGAACAGCACCCGACTGATCGAGTTCCTCAGCGGTCCGTCCACGGACACCGATTGCGCCGAGTACCGTTCCGAGGCCGAGTGGCTGACGCTGGTGGCCCGCCACTGCCGCACCAACTCCACACCGACTCCTCTGTACGGGGAGTTCTTCAGGGCCTGGGCCGGAACCCCGGTCACCGTGGCCACCGGGTCGCACGACCCGTTCTTCTCACCCGCGCGACTGCACGGACCGGCCCGCCGCTTCCTGCACACCCAGGTGCGCACCATCGAGGGCGCCGGGCACCTGTCCCTCTACGAGCAGCCAGAGAAGGTCGCCGAACTCCTCCGCGAGTTCGACGCCTGAGAACCGACCGCCGAGCCGCGCGTCCGGCTTCCACCGGACGCGCCGGGAGTACCGCCGCGGGGGCTCATCCGTGCGCCAGCGCCGATCGTAGGTCGGACACCGTCGTGAATCGGTGCCCCCGCAGCCCCAGGTCCCGCGCGGCCGCCACGTTGGTGGCGTTGTCGTCCACGAACAGGACGCCCTCGGCGGGGGACCCCAACCGTTCCAGACACCACTCGAAGGCCGCGGTCTCGGGCTTGGCGTGCCCGATCCGGCAGGACAACCCCAGCACAGGGAACAGGTCGAGCACTTCGGGGAAGCGTTCCTCGAACCGTTTCGCGAGGTCTTCGGGGATGTTCGACAGCAACCCGACGGCTCTGCCCGACGCGGCCAGCCCCTGCACCACCTCGACGGACTCGTCGTTGATCCGTGACCAGCTGTCCAGGTCCAGGGTGATCAGGTGCTCCACCTGTTCGGGGGTGAAGGGAGCGCCCAGACGCTCACCGACCGTCTTCCAGTACGTGGGACCATCGAGGTCGCCCCGGTCATAGGGTTGCCGCCGCGCCCAGTAGGCCTCCCAGAAGGAGTCGTGGTCGTGGCCGGAGAACTCCACCATTTGTTCGCGGACCTTCACCGACTGGTCCATGGCGACCACACCGAACATGTCGAACAGCACGGCGTTCACGGGCTTCCCCCAGGATTCGAGATCGAGTACAAAGGATCTCCCTACCCGCGCCCCACCCCCGCCAACCCGGGTGTGGGGCGTCTTCGTGTGGTCAGGACCGTACTCCCAGGACGGGCAGCAGGACCTCGTCGACGATCCGTTCCTCGTAGCCCTTCGGTGGGAGCTCGCCGGGGTGGTCCACGGCGTACTTCAACATCAGGGACTCGCCGATGTCGGCGGTGAGGTCGTTGACCCTGGCCGGGTCGATGTGCCCGAGGGCGGCGTAGTGCTCCATCACGCGCCGGGTGAAGCGTTCGCCCTGAGGGTCGTACACCTCCGTCCACATCCGCCGGTGGAGTTCGGGACGCACCATGGCCTCGGAGTTCACCGCCAGCATCGCGGGTCCCAGGATCCGATCGCCCATGAGTTCGCGCATGAGTCCGATCGCCGCGACCAGGTCTTCTCGTAGGCCGCCGGCGTCGGCCGTGGGGTTCTCACGCGGGTAGCGCTCCCGGAGGGCCTCGATGAGTATGTCCTCCGGCGAGGTCCAGCGCCGGTAGAGCGAGGTCTTGGCGGTCTCCGCGCGACGGGCGATCCCCTCCATGGTGAGGCCGGGCAGACCGGTCTCGGCGACTTCGAGGAGTACGGCCTGGTGGATGGCGTCGAGGAGTTCCCGACCGCGCCGGCGCGTGGTCTTGGCGGCCGGCCGCTTGTGGTCATTCATGTACGTCCGTTCATAAGAAACGATCGCGTATCGTGTGATCACATAAGATACGCCATCGTAGCCTAGTGAGGCGCCGAGGAACGGAGTCACCCATGAACGGCACGCCATCACCACCTGGGACGACGGGTACCCCACCGGCCCGACGCTCCCTCGCTCCCGACCTCGCCCGCGGCTTCATGCTGCTGGTCATCGCCACCGTGCACGCCCACATGTTCCGCCAGATCGCCGGTACGGGCGAGGGCCTCGACCTGGTCGGAACCCTGGACACCACGGTCACCGCATTCATGACCCTGTTCGCCGAGTCTCGCGGCTACCCGATGTTCGCCGCTCTGTTCGGCTACGGGCTCGCCCAGATCTACCTGCGCCGAACCGCCGAGGGCCGCCCCTGGCCGTGGGTGCGTTCCCTCGTGCGCCGACGTGGCCGCTGGATGGTCGTCATCGGCTTCCTGCACACCCTGCTCCTCTTCTACGGGGACATCATCGCGGTCTACGGGCTCATCGCCCTCCTACTGGCGGGGGTGCTGCACCGTACCGACCGGCGTCTGCTCGCCACCGGTCTGGCCTGGGCGTCCGTGGGAACGCTGGTGTACGCGGTGTTCGAGGCCGGCCTCTCCGCGAGCGACGCCCAACAGCAGGCCATGGAGGTCACCCCGCTGACGGACCTGATCATGCGGCTCGCCATCTGGCCGGTGATGACCGTGCTCATGCTCGGCATCTCGGTCCTGCCCTTCACCGTCGGGGTCTGGGCGGCACGTCGACGTCTCATGGAGGAACCCGAACGACACCTGCGGTTCCTGCGTCGGGTCGCCCTGGTGGGCATCGTCGCCGCCGTGATCGGCGCCCTGCCCCAGATGTTCGTCATGGTGCGGGTCTGGCAGCCCGACCCGGTCCTGTCGATCGCCGTCAAGTGGCTGCACGTGGTGTCCGGATACGCCGGTGGATTCGGGTACGCCGCGCTCATCGCGGTGCTCGCCGTCGCCATCGGGGACCGCCGCGGGCCCCTCGTACGGGCGCTCGCCGCCACCGGGCAGCGGTCGATGACCTGCTATCTGCTCCAGTCCGTGGCCTGGGTCGCGCTCCTCATGCCGTACACGCTGAACATCGGCGCGGGACTCGACGACGCCCAGGCGGTGCTGCTCGGCGCGGCGGTCTGGGCGGTCACCGTGGTGATCGCGGCCATCATGGACCGGTTCGGTGTGCGCGGCCCCGCGGAGACCTTCCTGCGCCGGATGACCTATGGACCCGGTGGGAAGGCCGAACCGATCCCCTCAGAGGGTCGGGATCCGGTGCCACGGGGCTGAATCGGAACCCGGGTGGGTCGTCCGTGGACGACCCACCCACATGTCGTCAGGCGGGGGAGTGCTCGTTCCACACCATGGTGACCATCCCGCTGATGGTGTCGTAACCGGCGCGTTCGAAGGCACGGGCCATCGGTACGTTGCCCAGGTCCGTGGCGGCCCGAACGTGGTCCACGCCCGTCTCCCGCAGCACGCGACCGCCCTCGGCGAGCAGGTCGTCGATGTACCCGTTGCCACGGTGCTCGGGAAGCACGGCGATGTAGGCGATGATCGGATGGTAGGCGTTGCGGGCCGGGATGACGAACCCGACCGGTTCGCCGTCGGGCAGCGCCGCCACCCGCCACCACGAACGAGGCGTGGTGTAGGCGGCGAACTCGTCGGCGAAGTTGGCCTCGGCGACCTCGCGCGCGGACTTCTCCCGCAGGTCGGCCTGGTCGTGGCGGTCCAAGGTGCCGTCCAGGGCCCGGACCATGAGGTCCAGGATCTCCGTGGTGTCGGTGATCTCGCGGAACCGGAGCCGGTCGCCGACCACGGGTTCGCGGGAACCTTCCCGCCACTCGAAGCGCAGCCGCTCGGTGAGCGGCCGACCCCCGGTCTTCTCCAAGGCGGCCATCAGGTCCTCGACCATGGGCCGCTGTTCGGGGTCCTCACGCCAGTCGGCCGGAAGGAAACGCAGGTACTCGGGCCAGATCGTGCCCTCACCGAGGACGGTGGCGGCCGCGGTGCGCACCAGGTGCTCGGCCACGGCGACCCGATCCACGTCGGGGGCGTCCACGACGTCGAACACGTCCATCAGGAGGGGGTGGTCGTCCTGGTCACGACACCACCAGGACAGGCGGCCGATGAGACGGTCGCCGTGGGTGGCCACCCACATCCACCGCGGGCGGCGACGGCCCTGGGCCATGTCGACCGGGAACTCGTCGTTGAGGGCGTAGGGGAACCGGTTGAAGAGGTCGAGCTCCTCGGGACCGGTGATGGTGCGGATGGTCAGGTCGTTCGGAAGAACGGTCAAGGCTTCACCTTCGTGTGGTGCGCCCGCCGTCACCCTGGTCAGCGTCGGAAGCCGACCTCGGAAGCGGACGCGGTGATCATGCGGAACATCGGGAACGCCTCCCTTCACGTCGTGGGCTCGCACCGTCGTTCGGTGCGGAAAATCAGTTATAGCGCACGCTTTTCCCGCTGGGCAAGGGCTTTTTCGGCGTCGCTTCGTCGGCCCCACCGGGTGATCACCAGGGTGAGCACCCCGGCGAGAAGGCCCCAGAACGCCGAACCCACACCGAACAGGGTGAACCCCGACGCCGTCGCCAGGAAGGTCACGACCGCGGCCTCGCGCGCTTCCGTGTCGGCCGTCGCCGAAGCCAGCGAACCACCGATGGTGCCCAGCAGCCCCAGCCCCGCGATGGCCAGGATCAGTGAGGAGGGCAGCGTGGCCAACAGGGACGCCACGGTCGCGCCGAACACCCCGACACCCAGGTAGAACACCCCGGCCCACACCCCGGCGAGGAAGCGGCGGTCCCGGTCGGGGTGGGCCTGCGGGCCGGTACAGATCGCCGCGGTGATCGCCGCCAGGTTCATGCCGTAACAGCCGAACGGGGCCAGGACCAGGTTGGTCGCCCCGGTCCACGCGATCACCGGCGAGATCGGCACCTGATAGCCGTCGCCGCGCAACACCGCCACCCCGGGCAGGTTCTGCGACGCCATCGTGACCACGAACAGGGGCAGGCCGACGCTCACCAACACCTGCCAGGAGAACTCCGGTGCCACGAAGACCGGGGTGGCCAGGGCGAGGTCCACCGAACCCAGGTGCAACGAACCCTCGAAGGCGGCGGCCAGGCCACCGGCGAGCAGCGACAGCAGCACCGCGTACCGGGGCAGCCACCTCCGGCACACCAGGTAGGTGGCGAACATCGCGAACACCACCGCGAAGTCGCCCTCCATACTGCTGAACAGGCCGATCCCGAACTGTAGGAGCACGCCGGCCAACAACCCGGCGGCCAGAGGGACGGGGATCCTGTCCATGACCCGCTCGAACCAGCCGGTCACCCCGCTCAGGGTGATGAGCGCGGCGGAGAACAGGAAGGCGCCCACCGCCTGGGCCATGGTCACCCCGTCCAGACCGACCGCCAACAACGCGGCACCCGGGGTCGACCAGGCGGTCACCACCGGGGCCCGGTACCGAAGGGACAGGCCCACGCAGGTCACGGCCATGCCCACACCCAACGCCAGCATCCAGGACGCGGTCTCTCCGGGGGAGGCACCCGCGGCCTCGGCGGCGGTGAACACGATCGCGGCGGAGCTGGTCACCCCGACCAGGACGGCGATGAGTCCGGCGGCCACGGCGGACGGGGCGAAGGCGTACCGGACACGACGGGCGAACTTCCTCATGGAGGTCCATCCTGTCGTCCGAACATCGGTGAGGGCGCGGCGCCCCCACCGAATGCCCGTTGGCCACGATGGCCGGTACCGCGGGTGGGGAACCTCAGCCCTTGGCGACCACGTGCTGGACGACCTCGAAGCCCCAGATCTCGCTGTTGGTCGCGGCCGGGCCACCGTGCCCGCCGTGCGCGTGCCCGTCCTTGTCGGCGTCCGCGGCGGCCTTGGCGTGGCCCTTCTTGAAGTCCTGGCCGTTCACCCAGTTCTGGAAGTCCTCCTCCGACCGCCAACGGGTGTAGACGAGGTACTTGTCGGTGCCCTCGACCGGGCGCAGGAGCTGGAACTCCTCGAAGCCCTCTTGACCCTCCACCAGGCCCGCGCGTTTGGCGAAGCGCCCCTCCAGGGTGGCCCCCTCGCCCTCGGGGACGGTCAGGACGTTGAACTTGACGACACTGGTCACGCTTACTCCTCGGTTCGGTTCGACAACCGCTGAGGCCAACCTAAGGGGTGCCTTTCGAGCGCGGGGCCGGGGAACGGTCTCGCGCGCCCCGGCCCCGGATCGCTCGTGCGCGTGGGGGTATTCGTCGTCTCACCGATTGGCGTTCTCGTGGTCGCCGGCCGCATGTTCGCCCTGTTCCACGTCCGATTATGCTCCGCCCTGCTTTCAGGACGCTTATGACCGGGGGCGTGGACTCAGCGCAGACCGTGCTTGCGGGCCACGATCCGCAGCATCACCGAACTCGGCAGCAGCCTTCGCAGCGCGAACACCAGGGGCGCGTTGCTGCCCACCGCGTACAGCGGCCGGGGCGAACGAGCCTCGATCGCCCGGACCACGGTCGCGGCCACCTTCTCCGCCGAGATGCCCTTGGCCTCGTTGGCGTTGAGCGTGTTCACCATGGTGCGGTACTCGTCCTCGAACGAGGAACCCTCGGACACGTACTGTGTGCGGCGTTCGCTGATCCCGGTGCTGATCGAACCCGGCTCCACGGTGGTCACCCCCACCCCGAACGGGGACACCTCGCGCCGCGTGGCGTCCGAGAACCCCTTGATGGCCGCCTTCGTCGCCACGTACGAGGATCGGAACGCCAACGGGAAACTCGCCAGCATCGACCCGACCATCACCACGCGCCCGTACCCGCGTGCGCGCATCCCCGGCAGCAGTAGCTGGGTGAGGTGGACCGCCCCGAACACGTTGAGCCGGAATACCCGCTCCACCGCGTCCATCGGGAGCTCCTCGATGGGCCCGTTCTGGCTCTCCCCGGCATTGTTGACCAGGACGTCCACGTCACCGGCGGCCTCCGCGCACGCCGCCACGGACGCGTAGTCGGTCAGGTCCAGGGCCAGGTATTCGACCCCGGCGATCGGCGTGGTGACCTTCTCCGGTGCACGGCTGGTACCGAATACGCGGTAGCCGCGCTCGACCAGGGCGGCGGCCACGGCCGCGCCGATCCCGGAGGACGCCCCGGTGACCAGTGCTGTTCGGCGGGTGGCGGGGGAGATGGGGGAGGACATGGTGGGCCCTTCGGGTCGAGGCGGGGTGAGACCTACTCCACGGTAGCCATCTTCGGGGCGAGCGGGGCACACGGCGGGCGCCCGCACACCCCGTGGGATGTGCGGGCGCCCGGACCCGGGAAGGCGTCCATCCCTCCTATTCGACCGGCGGGTGGGCGTTGGCGAGCAGCTCCTGGAACTGTGCGGAGAACCAGTGGCCCGAGACCGGAGCGTCCGGCAGGGCACCGCTCATGTTGTTGCCGTTGCGCGGGTTGCCCTCGTAGGTCGGGTCGCACATCCGGTCGAAGCCCTTGCCCTCGTCGTTCGGGATCTCCTCGCTGGAGCCGTCGGACTCGCCCGGAGGCTTCATCCACACGTAGGCGTGGATGCCCGGCTCGGGGGCGGCGGTGGGTCGCTCACCCAGACCCGCACCGGACTGGTTGCACCAGTTACCGGACTGGATGCGCTGGTCGTAGCGGCCGCCGTCGACGTAGGCGTCGACGTCGGTCTGCGGGCCCGGACCGGTGGGACGGTCGGGGCCGCCCCAGCCGTTGCGGGAGGTGTCGATCAGCATGCCGATCTCGGAGTCGAACCCGATGGAGGCGAGCTCGTCGCGCAGGGCCTGGGAGAACGAGAGCTCGTCGGTGTAGTTGTTCCAGTCCACCCACTGCGACTCGCGCACGCTCGTGCCGTTGACCTGGTCGGTGATGGCGAAGTTGTCCTCCTCCAGAGCCGAGTAATTGGCGGTGTTGGCGATGAAGCCGTGCACGTCGTCGGGGGAGGCCCCGTTGGCGTTGGCCGCCTCGTAGAACAGTTGGGCCGAGGCTCTGAAGTTGTCCTCCCAACCGATCCAGCCGTGGTGGCCGGCGTCCACGTAGTTGTAGACGTTCTCGATGGCGCCCAACCGTCCGAGGGCGTAGCCGACCCCGTTGACGTAGTTGCCGTTCGCGAGCATCTCGTCGCACTCGGGGGTGGCGGTCTCCCGCGGGGAGATGTTGGTGACCAGGTTGGGCAGTGAGTCGATCTCGATGGTGGTGACCACGCGCAGCGAGGTGTCCTCGTAGTCGGCGAGGATCTCCGCGATCGGGTCGATGTACTCGGACTCGTAACGGTCGATCTCGTCCGGGCCCAGCTCGCCGTTGGAGGCGAGCGCGGCACAGTCGCGGCCGGGCAGGTTGTAGACGACCAGCTGGAAGACCAGGGGTTCCCCGGCGGCCTGTTCCACCGCCTCGTCCAGGTGGTCGCGCAGTCCCATGTCGCCGGTGGTGGGGCTGTCGTTGCCCTCGATGGCTCCGATGCGGTCCATCCACACACCGGTGGGCTGGTCGGCGATGGCCTCGCCACCGGGTTCGGCCGCGGCGTTGGCCGACCAGATCGGGTTCACGTAGACGTCGGCGCCGACGTAGGGGTTCTCGACGCGTTCGGCGGCGGCGAGTGCGTGGGATCCGGAAAGCACGAGGCCGAATCCGGCGGCCACGGCCAGTCCACCACGGACCCATCGGGTCCTTTTCACGGCACGGTTTTCTGTCATCTCGATTTCTTCCTCAAGAGTGAGCGGGGGGTGAATCCACCCGATGCGAACGAAGCGTCGAGGGGACGAGGCTTCGTTCACGGCCGGCGCCGGAGAGTTCCGGGTTCTCTGACGTTGACCTGGGTGGATGTGGAAGGGGAAGGGGGGATGGGCTGACTGGGAGTGCTGGGAGCGCTCCCAGCCAGGGGATCGAAATTTCCTTGCAGTGCTGCTTTGTAAGGTGGGCGAACGGGTTTTCACGCTGTTCTCGGGGGCGGTGTCGAACCCGATCGCTTTCCAGAACCGTAGTCATTCAATGGTGATATGTAAATACCATATGAAGCAGATATTTCTGGTACTCGATACCTGTTTGTGTAATCGCAGGTGAGTGGTTGATTTATGACCGTTCAGTAATAACCGGGAGTCGCCGGATGGCCACGCGGTGCTTCCGAGCGGTGCGCCGGCGGCGCAGGCCACATGTCGACGAACGGGGGTTCAGCGTCGACGCTCGCAGCTCTCCAGCACCAGGGACAGCCCCGCGCCCAACAGCCAGAGGTCCTTGGACAGGCCCAGGCCCTCATCGGTCGGGGCCAGGCTGCGGGGTTTGTGCATGCCGGGCGTGCGCAGGTACAGGCCGAGCAGGCCCGCGGCGAACGCGCTCAGCCCGGCCCCGGCCAGCTTGTTGGGGACGAGGGGGAGGAGGAGGGCGGTGCCCAGGGCTATCTCCCCGGCCGACAGCGCCCGGGTGAAACTGACCGGGTCGACCTTGTCGAGGAAGGGGTAGGTGCCGACCGCCATGCCGTGCACCCCCATCGCGGTGTCCTCGTCGGCCCCGCGCTTGCTCAGTCCGGAGTTGAGGATGGAGGCACCCGTGGCGAGGCGCAGGACCATCTGGTGCGGGCTGACGGGCGACTTCATGGGAGCTCCCTGACTTTTCGACGATCGGTGATGACCGAGGGTAGTCGGAATGCTACGCGGATCGTCGCCCGGAAGTCGCCCCCGCGCGCCGAGTATCGGCAGGACGGGCGAGGGCGGGGGCGTCAGTTCTCGTCGGTGATGTGGCCGCGGATCCCGTCGGCGGCGGCGCCCATTGGGTCCTCGGCGATCCCGCCCAATGTCTCGGCCTGCTCCTGGAAGCCCTGGGCGGTCTCGGTGACCTCTCCCAGGGCGCCCTCTTGGGCCTCCTGGGCCACGGTGTCCAGGCCGCTGTCCTGGGCGAACTCGCCGACGGCGCCATCGCCCAGGCCCTCGACCGCGGCCCCGGCCTCGTCTGCGGCGCCACTGGCCCCGTCGATCAGATCGCCGGCGGTGTCACCGAACAACCCCTTGAACCACTCGAACACGTCGGAGAGCATTGTCCTCGTTCCATCCCTGGGGGCACGCCCCTGTCCTGGTGCCGTCAACGGCAAGTCTGCTCACCCGGGGTAAGTAGACGGTAAGGGGCGGCGGGGGTCGTGGGGTCGAATGGTGCCCCAGGGCGTCACGGGGCGCGCGAACCTCCGGACCCCCGCCACTCGGGCGGATCCGTTCTCCCCGGACCCGTCGGTGGGGGAGGCGTCGTAGGGGGCGAGCGCTTCGATCCGGTGAACACGGTGCGTATCCGAAACCGGGTGATCCAACGCCGCCCCGATCGCGAGGATTCAGGGGCGGACACCCTCTTCGGGCAGGTCAGGGCATGTGCGCTTGGTCACTGGGTCTGGACTTCTCGGGTTAACCTTTATTTAATACTTAAAAGGTAGGAAAACCACCTGAACTCGTACGTACACGTCACACTCGAAGGACTCCCATGCGTCGCGCCGTATTCGCCGTCCCCGCCGCCCTGGCCCTGCTCGCGGTGAGTGCCTGTGGTGCCCCCTCCGAGAACAACACGGAGGCCGCCGAGGGTGAGGAAACCCTCACCGTGGGGGCCACCGCCGTCCCCGCCGGCGACATCCTCCGGTTCGTCGAGTCAGAACTCGCCGCCGAAGCGGGTCTCGCCCTGGAGATCCACGAGTACTCCGACTACATCGCGCCCAACGCCGCGCTCGCGGAGGGCCAACTCGACGTCAACCTCTACCAGCACGAGCCGTTCCTGCTGGAGTACAACGAGGGCAACGACACCGACCTCGTCGCGGTCGAGCAGATCTACCTGCCGCCGCTGGGCCTGTACTCCAAGTCCGTGGACGACATCGCCGACCTGGCCGAGGGTTCCCAGGTCGCGCTGCCCAACGACCCCAGCAACGAGTTCCGGGCGCTCCTGCTGTTGGAGGAGAGCGGGCTCATCACTCTGGCCGAGGGCATCGACGAGGCCGCCTTCAGTCTCTCCGACATCGAGGAGAACCCGCGCGACCTTGACTTCCGTGAGGTGGAGGCCGCCCAGCTGCCCCGTTCGCTGGACGACGTCGACGCCGCGATCGTCAACAACAACTACGCGCAGGAAGCCGGGCTGGACTTCGAGAACGACTCGATCCTGCTGGAGGAGTTCGAGGGCAACCCGTACGTGAACATCCTCGCCTCCCGCACCGACAACACCGACGATCCCCGGATCGAGGTGCTGGTCGACCTGCTGACCTCCCCGGAGACGGTGCGCTTCATCGAGGAGACCTACGAGGGCAGCGTCATCCCGGCCACCGCCGGCTGACCCCCCGAACGGCGTCACGACGTCCCGGACCCGCACGGGCCCGGGACGTCGTCATTCGTCGCCCGAAATCAGTGCTCGCGGCCGTCCTCGCCGAGCAGGTCGTTCATGTGCGCGATCTCCTCCTCCTGGGCGTCGATGATCTCCTGGGCCAACTCCCGGGCCTGGGGATCCACACCCTCGTCGAGCTCGGTTCGGGCCATCGAGACGGCGCCCTCGTGGTGCAGGACCATGAAGTCCAGGAACAAGGCGTCGAATTCGTCTCCCTCGGCGGACTCCAACTCGGCCATCTGTTCCTCGGAGAGCATTCCGTCCATCTCGGCGTGGTCCATGTCGTGATCGACCTCGGCGCCCCAGCCGTCCAGGAGCGTCTCCATCTGTTCGATCTCCGGCCCCTGGGCGGCCCGGATCTGTTCGGCCAGGGGCCGGACCTCGTCACCGGCTCGGGTGTCGGCGAGGTCGGACATCTCCACGGCCTGCTCGTGGTGCGGGATCATCATCTGTGCGAAGTGCACGTCCGCGTCGGTGTGTTCGGTGACCTGCCCCTGGCTCTCCGGGGTGTCGGTCTCCGTCTCGGCTTCGCCGCAGGAGGTGGCGAACAGGACGGTGGCCAAGGCCACGGCCAGGGCACGGTGGTTCAGGGCACGCTTGTCGAAGGTCATCGGTTCCTCGTCTTCCGGGTTCAGCTGGTACACGCATGGCGAGCGGACGGGCCGACGGAGTCGGCGTCCGCGGGCATCTAGACGCGCAGAACCTGTAAGCGAACCGGAGAGGGATCGTCCGGAGCCGGTGGGAAGAGCGGGGACGGCCGACGCGTCGGCCCCGTGGACGGGATCGGTTCATCCGGCCAACGGTGGAACGCGACGGTGGCCACCCCGAGCAGGGAGACGGTGAAGGCCCCGACGGTCAGACAGAGCGAGGTGGGGTCGAGCTCGGGCAGGTCCGAGGAGGATTCCGCCACGGCGTTCCCCATCACGTCATGGGCGGCCGCCGGACCCGCGGCTGCGTGGGCCTCGTGTTGGACGTGTCCCAGCGTGTGCATGGCTCCGAGTCCGAACACCAGCGCGACCAGCGCCAGGACGCGCGCCCACGCGCGTCCCGTGCCCTGCTGCCGCCGTTCGGATCTCGACATGGGCATCACCCTACCCGTACCCCACCGGGGTATGGGATCAGGGGTGTCCGCGCAAGTGTGTCAGCGCGTGGTCCAGGGCCAGGGGCGCGTGGCAGGCCAGATCGGGTTCCAGGCCCGTTCCCTCCCAGCCCTGCCCGCTACGTGGATCCCTGGGGGCTCCGGTGGAGACGAACACGCTCAGACCCGATGAGGCGGCGAAGTAGTCCCCGGGGTTGGCCGCGCCGGCGGTCCGGTGCCCCACCAAGATGGCACGTCCCAGTGTGCGCAGGGCCAGCGCGAAGCTCTCCGCGGCCGAGGCCGTGCCCGCGTCCACGAGCACGCACACCGGTACGTCCGGGCGACGGGTGTTCTCCGGATCCGCCGGAGTCCACGACCGCCACACCTCGCCGTCGCGCGGGTGGAAGGCGACCACCTCGACCGGGGTGTCGGGCACCAGGTGGTCGATCAGGAACTCCACCATGCTGGGAGCGCCTCCCGGGGTGCCTCGCAGGTCGAACACGACGGCCTCGGCCTCAGCCAGGGGCCGCAGTCGTTCCCGGGCGAGTTCGGTCAGCCGTCGCCCCGACTCGGTTTCGGGAGCCAGGTGTGTGAACTCGGCGACGTCCACCACGAGCACACCCTCCCTTTCGGTGACGTCGAACCCCACGTCGTCCACCCGGGCTCGTGAACGGCGGTCCCGGCGGCGGATCTCGGCGGTGGGCACCACCCGGAAGTGGCCGTCGTACGGGCGCAGCACCTCGGTGAGGGCGGCCGCCACGGCGGGCAGCGAACGCGCTTCGCCGAGGGCACGGCCACGGAGCCCGGCCGCGGCCCGCGACGCGATCTCCGGGTGGACGTAGTTCCTCTCGACCAGGTCCGCCACCTCGTCCACCAGGGCGGGCGTGTCGATCCCCTCCGCGTCGGACCCGCCGGAGTCCCGCGGTAGGAAGGGGCGCCGCTCCAGGACGTCCAGCGCGGCGGAGACGGTCCCGTTCAGGTCGGTTCCCAGCTCCCGATCCAACTCCAGGGCGGCCTCGGCGGTGAGTCGCCACCGCCGTTCGACGGCGGGCAGTTGTTCCAGGCAGGACGGGCTCAGTCGCACCCGCCGTTCCCGACCGTCCTCGCTGTCGGCCGGGACGAGGAGGTCGAGCCGGCGCATCTGGGCGACGGTCTGGCTGGTGGCCGAACGCGTCATGCCGGTCTCCCGGGCGAGGCCGCCCACGGACAGGGACAGGTGGCGAAGGAGCGCCCTGGTCACGGGGGTGAAGGCGGCGCGGAAGGCGAGGCCGTCGGCCTCATAGGCGCGGTCGACGGCCCCGTCCAGGGTGGTGACGAGCCGACGAAGATTGGTGCCGAGCGTGGGGGAGGCCATTCACAAATCATGACAGCGCTGTCGCTTTTTGGGAATACCTCGACCGAACATGAGGGGCCCGGTGGTCACCGGGCCCCTCACGCGCTCTTCGAATCGGTTCCTAGGGAAGCCGTACCGCTTCGCCCACCTGGCTCTCGTGGTGCAGGCGGTCCAACGCGGTCACGTAGTACGTGGTGTCCGAACCATCGGAGACGTCGAAGGTCGCCGCCCCGTCCGCGTCGGCGCGCACCGTGCCCAGCATGTTGCGCGGGTCCTCGATGCCGCACTCGCCCTGCCCCGGGTCGGTCTCTCCTTCGAAGCCGTACACCGCGTAGTAGGCGGGGGCCTCACTCGAGCCGGCCGTGATCTCCAGCGTGCCGTCGTCGGTCGCGCTCGCCGCCGGCGACTCGGGCGCGGCCCCGCCCAGGTCCTCCTTGATCGGGATCAGCGCCGGGCTGGAGTAGTGGTCCGCCACCAGGACCTCCATGGCCTCCTGGGCATTGGTGCGCAGCGAGTTCGCGCTGAAGTACACGTCACCGTGCACCCCCGCGTGATCGCGGTTGAAGTCCAGGTGCGAGGAGAGTTCGTTCGGGTCCGACCAGGCACCCTCGTTGCCGACCTTGTAGGCGGCCTGCCCGATGTACAGGTGGGTGTCGGTGCTCGCGGCGACCTCCTCCCACCAGGGGACCAACGCCGCGTAGTCGGCCACGGGGAGTCCGATCTCCCAGTAGACCTGCGGGTTGATGTAGTCGAGCCAACCCTCGGTGACCCACTTGCGGCTGTCCGCGAACTGGTCGTCGTAGGACTGCGAACCGCTGGTCTCGGAGCCCTCGGGGTCGGTGGAGGAGTTGCGCCAGATCCCGAACGGGCTGATGCCGAACTTCACGTGCGGCTTGGTGGCGTCCACCGCCTCGCTCATCTCCCGGACCATGGTGTCGACGTTGTCGCGCCGCCAGTCCTCGATGTCGTCGAAATCGCCACCGTGTTCGGCGAAGGTGTCCTCGTCCGGGATCTCCTGCCCCTCCGCAGGATAGGGGTAGAAGTAGTCGTCGAAGTGGACGCCGTCGATGTCGTAGTTCTCCACCGAGTGCATCATCGCCTCGATCACGAACTCGCGCGCCTCGGGGATCCCGGGGTTGTAGTAGAGCTGACCGTTGTACTCGAAGACCCAGTCCGGGTTCTGTCGGGCGGGGTGGTCCTCGACCAGCTGTGAGGGGTCGTCGTGCATGGCGACCCGGTAGGGGTTGTACCAGGCGTGGAATTCGAGGTTGCGGGCGTGCGCCTCCTCGACCGCGTACTCCAGTGGGTCGTACCCGGGGTCGCCGCCCTGCTCTCCGGTCAGCCACTCCGACCACGGTTCGTGGGGTGAGGGCCAGAACGCGTCAGCGGTGGGCCTGACCTGCACGAACACCGAGTTGAGGCCGTTGTCGACGGCCTCGTCGTAGAGGCCGTCCAGTTCGGCCTTCTGCTCGTCGGCGCTCAGACCCTGTTGGGAGGGCCAGTCGATGTTCTGCACACCGGCGATCCACTCGGCGCGCATCTGTCGTTTGGGCGGCGCCTCGGGGTCGGTCTCGCAGGCGTTCCGCCCCTCCGGGGAGGGGTCCGCGAGGGCCTGGGGCGCGTGCAGGAAGGCCGCGGTGAGTGCGGCGGTCAGGGCACCGGCGAACAGCGCCGTGCGTGCGGCGGTGCGGGGGATCGGAACCGTGGTTGATCCGGTGCGCGCCGTGGGGCGGTTCCGGTTCGGGTACGCCAAGGTTGCTCCTTTGGGCTTTCTGTCGTGCGGGCGGGGCCCGGAAGGTCCTGGTGGGTCCGTTCGGGGTTCCCTGTGCGACGGTCAGCTCGGGCTTAGGAGAAAACCTTCATGATTTGGCCCTTGAATGCAACACTCCTACGCAAGGTTGGTCGCAATGCGTCTTATGAGGCGTATGTGGCATTCAGGATGCTTGTGTCAGTTTTTGTCGTGGTCGGATCGTGTGCTTCGGTGGCGGAAGGTCCGTTCCCGGTTTTTACGCTTCCTGCGTGAGCAACAGGCCGGCCCCGGTCTGCAACCCCGCACCGATCCCCTTCAACGAGAGCTCACGCAGCCGCTCGCCGTCCACCACCCTGGCGAGCCCGTCGAAGTGGTATCGGGCCGGCCGGCCGCCCAGGTGCTTCCACCCCACCGAGGTCACCTCCAGCGCGCCGTCCAACCGCCGGTCCAGCCACGCCTCGAACCCCGACTCGGGAACCGGGACGCGCTTGCCGCTCTTGCCGTCCTCGCCACGCCGCTCCGTGGGGGCCGAGATCAGCTCCCACTCGACCGTCTCACCCGCCCGGTGCAGGGGCATCGGATGGAACGTGGCCGAGACCGCGCCGGGCAGTTTGCCCCAGGCAGGGGCGGTGTCGGAGCTGACCAGCAGCATGTCCGGGGCCAGCCGCGCCCACAGCACCCGGGCCTTCGCCTCCGGGTCGGGTTCGACGGCCCCGCGCACGGCCTTCCCCATCACCGTCCACTCCTGCATTCCGGTGGCGCGATACGGGTCGAGGCGGATGTTGGTCAGGTACAAGGAGATCCGTTCCGGTGTTCGTCCCCGCGGGGAACTCGTGGGGGCGAGGCCGTCCGACCCCGCCACGTCGACCCTCCACTCTAGAGGTCCGGACCGGCCGGGCCGGTTCGGGCCTGGAATGATCCCCGGATGGATCAGGAACCCGAATGCGCCGAATGCGGTGGCACCGTCGCCCCCGACGGGCACTGCTGGGACTGCGGCGCCGACCAGGAGGACTTCCACGCCCACGGGGAGCTCACCGTCGAAGGAGGCGCGGGGGTCACCGACCGGGGGCGTCGGCGTCGGGTCAACGCCGACGCCCTGGCCCTGACCGAAGCGGGCCCCTGGCGGATCGGGGTCGTCTGCGACGGGGTGTCCATGTCCCCCAGACCCGAACGCGCGGCCCGGCTCGCCGCCGACGTCGGCGCGCGGGTCCTGATCGAACGCCTGTCCGTCGGCGAAGTACCCGAGACCGCCTTGACCGACTCCGTCCACATCGCCGGGAGGGCGGTCACCGCGCTGGCCGGACCCGAACCCACCGCTCCGGCCTGTACCTACGTCGCGGGCGTGGTCGGGCCTTCGGGACTGTGGGTGACGTGGATCGGCGACAGCCGCGCCCACTGGCTCCCCGAACACGGACTCGGCCTACCGCTCACCCGTGACGACACCGCCGACTCCGGGGCCATCTCCGCCTGGCTGGGAGCCGACGCCGACCTCCCCGAACCGAGGACGCGCAGCCTCGTCCCGGGTGTTCCCGGAACGCTGCTGCTGAGCACAGACGGACTGACCCGCTACCTGCCCGACGCCGACGCCCTGCGCGACGCCATGCGGGCTTCGGAACCGCTGCGCGGAGCGCGGGCCCTGGTCGACCACGCCCTGTCCGCCGGCGGGCACGACAACGTCACCGCGCTCCTCCTGCGAGTCCCCGCACCACCGACGGAAAACTCTTTGTGAGCCCGGTTCCGATTCGGCGATAGTGGCCCGGACACGAACACCACCCCCAGGAGGTTCGAGCATGTCCACCCTTCGGGTGACCGCCGAGCGACTCACCATCCTTCCGCACCCCAACGCCGACGCCCTGGAACTGGCCAAGGTCGGCCTGTTCCACGCCGTCGTGCCCAAGGGCGCCTACCGGACCGGTGAGTGGGCGCTCTACATCCCGGAACAGGCCATCCTGCCCGAGGACCTCATCGACGAGCTCGGGCTGGCCGGCCGCCTCGCCGGTTCCAAGGCCGACCGGGTCAAGACCGTGCGGCTGCGCGGTCAGGTCTCCCAGGGCATCGTGTGCCGCCCCACGAGGCTGGCGGGCCGGGACCTGGCCGCCGAACACGAGGCCGGCACCGACTTCGCCGACGACCTCGGGGTCACCAAGTGGGTGCCGGAGGTACCCATCCACATGAGCGGCGACGTGCTGTCCGCGCCGGACCTCCTGCGCTGGATCGAGATCGAGAACGTCAAGCGCCATCCCGACGTCTTCGTGCCGGGGGAACCGGTCGTCGCCACGGAGAAGATCCACGGCACGGCCTGCCTGTACACGCTTGTGGCCGACACCGACGAGGAGTTCGTGTCCTCCAAGGGACAGGGCGGCAGAAGCCTCGCCCTGGTCGACGACGGCGAGAACCTGTACTGGAGGTCGGTGCGCGCCCACGCGGTCGGTGCGGCCGCGCGAGCGCTGGCCCGTCGGTTCGGTGCCCGCCGGGTGGGCGTGTTCGGTGAGGTGTTCGGCGCCGGGGTCCAGGACCTGAAGTACGGCGAGACCGCCCACGGAGACCGGCCCGGGTACGCGGTGTTCGACATCGCCCTGGACCTGGACGGCGAGCGGGTCTGGCTGGACGCCGTGGACCTGCGCGACGTGCTCACCGAGGTGGGCCTGCCGGTGGTACCCGTGCTGTACGAGGGGCCCTACGACGAGAAGGCGCTGTTCGAGGCGGCCGATGGCAAGGAGACCTGGAGCGGGAAGGAGACCAACATCCGTGAGGGTCTGGTGGTCCGACCGGCCCGTGAACGGTTCTCCGAGGTACTGGTGGGACGGACGATCGCCAAGTTCGTCTCCGACGTCTACCTGACCCGCAAGGGCGGTACCGAGTACGAGTGAGGCGGCCGGGGCCGACCGCCTCACCCGTCCACGTTCAGGGACGCTCCTCCCCGGCGGGGGCCGGGGAGGGCTCGGCCTCGGAGGTGGGGGACTCGTCGCGGTGCCGCCGCGACAGCAGGTACCCCGCCCCCAGCGTGATGGCGGACCCGATCGCGGTGTACCAGGTGAAGCCCACCAGCTCCGGCTCGAACAGGAACAGCCAGGCCATCGTCGCCACGGCCACCGCGAAGGCGATGGCGGCGTCGGCCTGCCGGGCCCGCCGAACCCACAGACCAAGGAAGAACGCGCCCAGCAGGCCGCCGTAGGTGATGCTGGCGACGGACAGTCCCAGTTCCACCACCGGGTTGTCGGTGCCGGTGAACATGGCGGCCGCCCCGATGAACACCAGCCCCCAGCCCAGGGTGAACAGACGGCTCATCCGCAGTGCTCTCCCGTCCTCCAAGCGGCGACGGGAGAACTTCTCGTACAGGTCGGCCATGGTCGAGGACGAGAGCGCCGACAACGACGACGACAGGGTGCTCATCGCGGCCGCCATGATCCCGGCCAGGAGCAGCCCCGACAGTCCCGCGGGCAGCCCCTCGGCGATGAACACCGGGAACAGTTCATCGGAGGTGCTCATCCCCAACTGTTCCACGGTGGCGCGCTCGAAGTAGGAGTACAGGGCCAACCCCACGGTGAGGAACAGCGCGAACTGGACGAACACCACCACGCCGCTGACGATCACGGCCTTCTGGGCGTCGCGCAGCGTGCGGCACCCCAGGAGCCGCTGCACGATGAGCTGGTCGGCGCCGTGGGATGCGGTGGAGAGCAGGGCGCCGCCCAGTACCGCGGTGACCGTGGCGTAGGGGGCGGAGATCGGGTTCGAGGTGAAGTCCAGGAACCTGGTCTTGCCCTCCTCCGCCGCGACCGTCAGGAAGTTCACGTCGAGACTGGTCGCGATGACGACCAGGGCCACCACACCACCGACGCAGTACAGGCCCATCTGGAGGACGTCCACCCAGACCACCGCGCGGATGCCGCCCACCAGGGTGTACAGGATGGTCACCACGCCCATGGCCGCGACGATCGTGAAGTAGGAGGCCTCCAGCCCGATCGAGTCCAGGATGATCTTCATCGGGATGGCCGCCGCGAACAGACGCACACCGTCGGCGAGCAGCCGGGTGAACAGGAAGGTGACCGAGGCGGTGGCCTGCATGCCTCGGCCGAAGCGCAGCCCGAGGTAGGCGTAGGCCGTGGTCATCTCACCCCGGTAGTACCGGGGCAGCAGCAGGTAGGCGACCACGATCCGACCGATCAGGTAGCCCACGGCGACCTGGAGGAAGGTGACGTCGCCCAGGTAGGCGACCCCGGGAACGCTGATCACGGTGAGCGCACTGGTCTCGGTGGCCACCACCGAAAGGCACACGGCCCACCAGGGCAGTTCACGGTTGCCGATGAAGTAGTCCTTGACGTCGCGTTGGCGACCGGACAGTTTCAGGCCCAACCAGGCCGAACACAACAGGTAGACGATGATGACGACGATGTCGACGGTCTGCACCGGCGGCTCCTCCGGGCGATCATGGTGCGGGATGGACACGACCGCGGGGGCGTGGCGGTCCGGGTCAGCCCCGGGCGGCCTCGATCCGAAGGCGCGCGGGTGCCTGTGTGACGGGTTCGGGAAGGCGCAGGGGCTCGGCGCCAGGGGTGAAACGACCTGCCACGGTCGAGCGGCGGGCTCCCGTGCAGCCGGTGACCACACAGGGGATCCCGTACCAACTCAGGAAACCGATCAGCGCGAAAAGGTACGCCTCCTTGGCGTCCCCGTCCACCCCGATCGCGTCGCTGAAGGTGAGCCGCGCCGGCTCCAGGTGGGCGGCCAGACGCTCCACCAACACGGGGTTGCGGGTGCCGCCACCGGAGGCGATCACCTCCCGCACCCCGTGCGGGCGCAGGGCGTCGGCGACGGTGGTCGCGGTGACCTCGACCAGCGTGGCGAGCAGGTCCCCGTCCTCGGGGCGGCCCACCTTGTGCAGCGCCTCCTCCAGGTAACCGGGGCCGAACAGCTCCAGCCCGGTGCTCTTGGGCGGGGCCAGCCGGTAGTAGGGCTCGGCGAGCAGGTACCCCGACAGCTCCGGATCGGGGGTCCCGGTCCGGGCGAGCGCGCCGTCGACGTCGAGGTCGCGCTCTCCGTCGCTGATCAGACGCATCGCGGCGTCGAGCAGGGCATTGGCGGGCCCGGTGTCGAAGGCCAAGGGTGGGGCTCCCTCGCGCACCACGGTCACGTTGGCGATGCCGCCCAGGTTGAGCGCCGCCGTGGGCTCGTCTCGGTCACCCAGCAACAGGGTGTCCATGACGGCGGCCAACGGTGCGCCCTGACCGCCCGCGGCCACGTCCGCCGAGCGCAGGTCGGACACCACGGGAAGCCCGGTGGCCTCGGCGATCCAGGCCGGTTGACCCATCTGGAGGGTGCCGTGCACGGTGGAGCCGGTGACCCAGTGGAAGAGTGTCTGCCCGTGGGAGACGACCAGGTCGGCGCGGCCACCGCAGAAGGTCCGTATGGCCTCCGACGCCGCCTCGCCGAACTCCTGGCCGATGCGGGCGTCGATCTGGCACACCGTCTCCAGCGTGGTGTTCGCCGGTGGCAGCGCCGCGCGGATCTGCCACCGCAGCGCGGTCGAGTAGGGGCGGGTGAGGTGGCCCAACGGGGTCAGCCGGACCAGGTCGCCGTCCAGTTCGAGCCGGGCGGCGGCGGCGTCGATGCCGTCGGCCGAGGTACCGGAGGACACGCCGATGACGATCATGGTGCTCCTGCTTCGGGGAGATAGGGGGTGTTCGGTGCCGCTCGCGGCCCCGACGCCGGCCCGGACCGTTCGGAGAACTCACCGTGTGCCACCGATATACCGTCCGTCGCGGGTGCGTCAACCTTTTTCGGGACTCGGCCGACGAACGGTGTGCGGACGTCCCGCGAGTCGATCGGTACGTCGTCCGATGGCGGCGGGATGACCAGGCTCACAGCAGCGGTTCGCGATCCGAATTGCATGTTCATTCATAAGGGTGCATGCTTATATTCATGTCCAAGGTACTCACTTCCCTCCCCGCCGGCGAGCGCGTCGGAATCGCCTTCTCCGGAGGCCTCGACACCTCTGTCGCGGTCGCGTGGATGCGCGAGAAGGGTGCCGTCCCGTGCACCTACACCGCTCACATCGGCCAGTACGACGAGCCCGACATCGAGTCGGTGCCCGGCCGCGCCACCGCCTACGGGGCGGAGATCACCCGCCTGGTCGACGGCCGTGACGCCCTGGTCGAGGAGGGTCTGGCCGCCTTGGCCTGCGGCGCCTTCCACATCCGTTCGGGTGGTCGCCCCTACTTCAACACCACGCCCCTGGGCCGCGCCGTCACCGGCACCCTGCTGGTCCGCGCGATGCTTGAGGACGGCGTGCAGATCTGGGGCGACGGCTCCACCTACAAGGGCAACGACATCGAGCGGTTCTACCGCTACGGCCTGCTCGCCAACCCGTCCCTGCGCATCTACAAGCCGTGGCTGGACGCCGACTTCGTCAACGAGCTCGGTGGCCGCAAGGAGATGTCGGAGTGGCTGGTCGAGCGCGACCTGCCCTACCGGGACAGCACCGAGAAGGCCTACTCCACCGACGCCAACATCTGGGGCGCCACCCACGAGGCCAAGTCGCTGGAGCACCTCGACACCGGCATCGAGATCGTCGACCCCATCATGGGCGTCCGTTTCTGGGACCCCGAGGTCGAGATCGCCCCCGAGGACGTCACCATCACCTTCGACAAGGGGCGCCCGGTCGCCATCAACGGCAAGTCCTTCGACTCCGCCGTCGACCTGGTCCTGGAGGCCAACGCCATCGGTGGCCGCCACGGTCTGGGCATGTCCGACCAGATCGAGAACCGCATCATCGAGGCCAAGAGTCGCGGTATCTACGAGGCTCCCGGCATGGCGCTGCTGCACGCCGCCTACGAGCGTCTCGTCAACGCCATCCACAACGAGGACACCATCGCCGCCTACCACAACGATGGTCGCCGCCTGGGTCGCCTCATGTACGAGGGCCGCTGGCTGGAGCCGCAGGCCCTGATGATCCGCGAGTCCCTCCAGCGCTGGGTCGGTACGGCCGTCACCGGCGAGGTCACCCTGCGGCTGCGTCGCGGTGAGGACTACTCGATCATGGACACCACCGGCCCGGCGTTCAGCTACCACCCGGACAAGCTGTCCATGGAGCGCACCGAGGACTCCGCGTTCGGCCCCGGCGACCGCATCGGCCAGCTGACCATGCGCAACCTCGACATCGCCGACTCTCGCGCCAAGCTGGAGGACTACTCCAGGCTCGGCATGGTCGGCAGTGAGCACCCGACGACGATCGGCGCCGCCCAGGCGGCCTCGACCGGCCTCATCGGCTCGATGCCCGAGGGCGGCGCGGAGGCCATCGCCTCGCGCGGTGCGGTCGACGAGGACGAGTGGCTCGACCACGCGGCCATGGAGTCCGGTACCGACTAGGTCTCCCCCTTGCCCGAACACGGTCGGCCGCCCCGAAGACGACGGGGCGGCCGACCGTTGTCCGGTGGGGTCGGCGGGATTCCCGAGGCAAGATGGAAACATCCCATAACTTGACTGACTCCAGAAAACGCTGCACACTGGGAGTATGCCAACCCCTTCGGATTTCGAGCACATGCTGCGCGAGTCCGCTCTGCGGGTGACGGGCCCTCGGATAGCTGTGCTCTCCGCCGTGCACGACAACCCGCACGCGGACACGGAGTCGATCATCGACGTCGTGCGAGGAAGACTCGGTACGGTCTCCAACCAGGCGGTCTACGACGTTCTCAAAGCCCTGACCTCCTCTGGCCTGGTGCGACGCATCCAGCCCCAAGGCACGGTCTCGCGTTACGAGACACGAGTCGGGGACAATCACCACCACGTCGTGTGTCGCTCGTGCGGCGCCATCGCCGACGTCGAGTGCGCCGTCGGCCACGCACCCTGCCTCACCGCCTCCGGCGGCCACGGTTTCGCCATCGACGAGGCCGAGGTCGTCTACTGGGGCGTGTGCGGCGAGTGCTCCTCGACAGAGGTTTCCTGAGCGTTCCCGCCGGTCGGGCGGATGTCGCCCAGGTGGGCCGAGCACAGGTCCGGTTCGACGCCACCTAACGTCCGGTGGTGGTCGCCGGAGCCCGGGAGGCGGCCCGGCGGGCGATCACCGCGCAGACGAACAGTTGGATCAGGTGGAAGATCATCAACGGCAGCACGTACATCCCCACCTGTTCCGACGGGAACAGCAGGATGGCCATGGGAAGCCCGCTCACCTGACTCTTCTTCGAGCCGCAGAACATCAGGACGATCCGGTCTGCCCGTTCCATCCGCAGCACGTGGCCCAGTCCGGTGAACAGGGCGAGCACGATCGCCAGGAGCACACACGAGACCAGGACGACCATGAGCAGCTGCGTGGGTGGAACGACCTGCCACAACCCCTGAGTCACACCGACGCTGAACGCCGCGTACACCACCAACAGCACCGACCCCTGGTCGACCACCGACACCGCGCGAGAGTGCTCCTTCAACCACGGCCCGATCCGTCGGTGTAGCAGCTGACCGGCGACGAAGGGCACCACGAGCTGCCCGAAGATCCCGAGCAACGACTCCGGGGTGATCTCCACCGCCGACCCCAAAAGGAACGCGGCCAGCAGCGGGGTCAACACCACTCCGAGCACGTTGGAGATCGACGCCGAACTCACCGCCAACGCCACGTTGCCACGGGCGATCGAGGTGAACGCGATGGAGGACTGCACGGTCGACGGTAGGACGCACAGGAACAGGAAACCCGTGGCCATCACCGGGTTCAGCACCGAGGACGGCAACGCCGCGATCCCCAGGCCGAGCAGAGGGAAGACCAGGAACGTGCAGGCCAGCACGAGCAACTGGAAGCCCCAACGGGAGAACCCTTGCCGGGTCTGCGCGGGAGAGAGCTTGGCCCCGTGCAGGAAGAACAGCAGGCAGATCGCCACGACCGTGATGTGGTCCAAGGCATCCGCCGCCACACCACGCGCCGGCGCGAACGTCGCCACCACGGGCAACAGCAGCAACAGCAGCAGGAACGGGTCGATGGCGCGGCGCAGACGGGAGAGCATGTTTCCACTCTCCCGGCCGAATGGTCATTCGGAAACAGGGATACCGTACTGACTGTATTCAGCTAACGTGATGACCATGCGCGACGAACTCGACCTGGTGCGGGTACGCACCTTCGTCACGGTGGCCGGACAGCTCAGTTTCTCCGGGGCGGCACGGCGACTCGGCCTGAGCCAGTCCGCGGTGAGCCAACACGTACGGCGCCTGGAGACCACGCTCGGGCGGACGCTGCTGGAGCGCGACACCCACGCCGTGCGCCTGACGGCGGCCGGAGAGGCCTTCCTGGGATACGCTCAACGCATCCTCGACCTGAGCGACGAGGCGATCGGCGCCGTGGTCTCCTCCGAGCCGCGCGGACGCGTGCGGTTCGGTGTCTCCGAGGACTTCGCCCTGACCCGCCTACCGGACTTCCTGCGCCGCTTCCGCGCGCTCCACCCGTACGTCGACCTGGAGTTCACCGTCGAGCTCAGCGTGACGTTGCACCGCCGACTGCGGGCCGGGGAACTCGACGCCGTACTCGCCATGCGCCTGAACGCCACCACGGGTGTGGACGCCTTTCGGCCACGAATCCTGTTCCACGACCCGTTGGTGTGGGTCTCGGCCCCCGACGTCCGCATCGACGAGGACGAGCCGGTCCCGTTGGTGCTCTACCCCAGACCCAGCCTGACCCGCGACGCCGCGCTGGACACCCTGATGTCCGCCGGACGCGCACATCGGGTGACCTGCACTTCGGGGAGCCTGAGCGGACTCCGCGCCGCGGCCCTCGCCGGCATCGGCGTCATGCCGTTCGCGCGCTCCCTCATCCCGGACGGGTTGGTCCACCGAGACCACGGACTGCCCGATCTACCCGAGACGGCCTTCGTACTGATGACCCGAGGCACCACGTTCCCTCCAGCCGTGCGGGCTCTCGTCGAAGCACTCCAGGACGACCACCGCGTACTGCGGGGCGATGGGGAAGGGGCCGCGCTCAGGGGCGGGGACCTCCAGTGACCTCCTCCGCCAGCGTGACGGCGTCGCCCTCCTCGACCGGCCGTAGAGAGCCGACCAGCGCGCGCAGCTCCGTCAGGTCGGCGCCCTCCCATGATTCGATCTCGACGAAGACACCCGGCAGCCATTCCAGCCGTACGAGGAGATCGAGGTGGCCCGAGTGGCTCTCCTTCTCCTCGACGAGCATGACGGTGTGCCCGGCCTCCTCGACCTCTTCACAGACGTGGCGATCGATGGCCGACCACTCCTCGGATTCCAACAGGGCGGCCCGGTCCGGGTACTCGGAGACCGTCAGCACCACCTTGTCGAACGCTTCCCGTTCGTCCTGGACGACCAAGGCCCAGTCCATCGCGATTCGCAGGACGACCACCACGACGACGATCGCACCGGCCCACCGAAACCCCCGATCGTCGCTCAACACGAACGTGATCGGTACGGCGAAGGCGAGGAACGCGGTGGTGACGAAGGCCGGGATGACCGGGTCGGGCTCGGGAGGGGGATCCTCTTAGACGGCGCCGATCCCGACGAACATCGCGGTGAGCCCGGGAACCAACAAGAGCAGGAACATGTACGACACTCCACCGATGAGTAGGGCGGCGATCGGACTACACCCGAAGGGCGGGCTGGAATCGTCGAGTGAGCCGGTGGAGGCGGGGGAGCCCACGGTGCGGTGACCTCTCCTGCGGAGACGCGGGGTGAGTGGGTGGCCGCACCTTGGGACGCGCGGACCGACCCGTCGGGTTCCGCTTCATCCCAACGACCAACGAAGGGCCGGCCCGAGAGTTCGGGCCGGCCCTTGTACGTCTGCGCGGGGTATGGGGTAAGTGGTTCGGGGCGTGGGGTCAGCGTTTGCCCGCACGCAGGTCGCGCACGGTTCCACGGATGCTGTCCTTGAAGTTCGAGGTGCGCCGGATGGCCTTTCCCTTGAACTGTTCGAAACGGCCACGGGAGCGCATCCGGGAGTTCCCCGTCGCCCGCCCGGCCAGTTCCCTGACCCTGCCGCGTACCTGGGTGGCATTACCCCTGAGTTTCTCCGACCGGCTCATGAGCCCTCCTCCTGAAGGATCGGTGGCGTCGCTTGCCTGTCTCACTCGGGTACCTGCCACTTCTGTGGGATTTCATGCGGACATGCCCTGGAGAAATCGACGTGGCATGGAGCACACTCACGCCTCGTTCGTGGACCAAGCCATTGGCATGATCGGAGGATCGAAATGGAACCCAAGCGCCTGAACTGCGCGGTTATCCGATAGAGGAACAATGGGTTGTTCGGGGATTTCCTCGAAGGGCCGGAGAGATCTCCGGCTTGGAGGAATGGGCATCGGGGCTTTGGTGGTGGGGGTGTTGGGTGTTGCTCGGGTGGTTGGTCGGGCCCCTGCCCGAGGCGCCCCACGCACTGACCTTTCACCCACAACCTCGCCCTGAACTTCTGCTTGTCGCGATCTTCTTTCGCTCTTCCTCCTCCTCACCCCCTCCCCACCTCCGCCCCCTCCGCGCCACCCCCGAGCTCCGCGTTTCCCGAGGCTTCCCGCTGATTTCACCGCTTCCACATCGCTCGATGAGCTCGCCGTGTTCACGAGCGCGGAGAATGCGAGGTCCAGCGGTTCACGTGCGATCGAGCCTGTCGGCTGCGTCGATGCGGGTGACATGTTTGGATGGTTCTTTGGGCGGGCTCGGGGATGACTCCATGAACGGGGGTGTTCTACCGACCTTCGGTGGTCGCCCGCTCCGCCGCGACGTCGTAGTGATTCAGGGGGGAACGGTGCGCGTCATCCTGGTCGTGCTCGGTGTGTTCGCGATGTTCGCACTGGCCCTCTGGGCGCTGCTTTGGTGGCCGCTCAGCCTCGTCGAGTGGTGCTTCGTGACCCTCGCCGGTGTGGGGCTGGTGTGGGTCACCGCCGGGCTCATCTGGGAACGCCCCCGAAGACACTGAGCTTCGCAGGCGGACACTGGGCCTCCGAGGTTGTTTCAGGGTGTCTAGAGGAGTCCGGTGAGAAGTGGGTGCCGGTCTGCGGTGGTGGCGGTGGTCAAGTAGGACGTGTTGGTGTGGGCCGTGTCCCCTGAGGAGTGTCGGCGGCGCAGTTCGGTGCGGGCGAACAGGGTCACCAGCCCGTTGAGAAGTCCGATGGTCTCCAAGCGGGCCGATCGGGACAACGACGTCGGTTCCAGTACCTGCAGGGCCCGCACCAGGTAGTCCATGCGCCGGGGACCCACGGTGGGTTCCGCGGGGCATGTCGAGCATCCAAGGGTGGCGCAGGTACACCTGTTTCTGGCGCCCGGCGAGCGTCGCCAAGTCCTCGACAGGGTCTCCGCTCGACTGGACGTCCAGGTCGATCTCGCCACTGACGGCGTCGGCCACGACATCCCCGGGCCGGTGAGGCACGGGGTCGCCGCGGAGATACGTGCTCTGGCCGATCACGCGCCGGGCCCGGTCGGGCCACGGTGACGGCTCATGTCTCCTCCCGGTGAATCTCCTCCCGGCGAAAGAGGAACAGCCCGTACCCGGCTTCGGAATCCACCCACTGGGCCCGCGGGGTGAAACCGTGAGCCCCCACTTCGTCGGCCAACCCCCGTTCATCGAATTTCACCGAGTAGCCGACGTTGACGAACCGCCCGCGCGGCAGGTCCAGCGTGATCCCGAGTCCTGGCACGTGCACCGTCCGATCGGCCCGCGCGCGCAGGCGCCCCTCCACGGTGGAGGTCTCCGGGTTGTACCAAGCCTCCGGGACGAAGTCGTCGAGCACGAAGTCGGCGCCGTAGCGTTCGTTGAGCCGGGTGAGGTAGTTGAGTCGGAAGTCGGCGAAGGCCGAGTGTCCGGGTGGATCGTTGTAACAGGTCTCCAGGGCCTCCCCGCCCTTGTCCAGGTCGACGGAGACGAGGAAGCTCTCACCCGGCCTCAGACAGCGCGCGATCTCTCCGGTCAGCCCATCACGTTCCTCCCGTGTGGCGTTACCGAAGCTGCTTCCGAGGAAGACGACCGAGAGCGGTTCACCGGAGCGGGTGCGCAACCATTTCAGCCCTGCCTCGTAACGCCCCCACAGACCGGTGACCGCCAAGCCGTCCAACTCCGAGCGCAACGTCGCGGCGCTGGAACGCAGCATGCCCTCGTCGACGTCGATCGGCAGATAGGTGGTCGGGCGCAGGCGTACGCGGTTCTCCAACAGCAATCGCGTCTTCTTCGCGCTGCCACTGCCCAGTTCCGCGATCCGCCCGCAGCCGAGTGCCGCGGCGATCTCCTGTGCGTGGTGCTCCAGAAGGCCGCGTTCGACCCGGGTCAGGTAGTAGGTGGGCAGCTCGGTGATCTGTTCGAAGAACCGGGAGCCGACCGCGTCGTAGCCGAGCCAGGGCGGCAACCGAGGCGGTGTCCCCCGCAGGGCGTCGCGCACGACGGTGTCCTCCGGCACGGCGTCGCCAGGGTCTGGGAGCCGGACGACGCCGGTCCGCGTCTCCGATGGTTCGGCGAACGTCATGGGGTCTTCACTCCCGCCTCGGGGCGGAAACTCGACTCACCACGGCGCCAACGCTGGAACAGGTACTCCTCCAGCCGGCCGGCCAGGAACAGACTGCTACGGATCCCGAAGACGACGTCGGCGGTCAGTTCGGGCTCCGCCTGGAGCAGTGGCGTGATCACCTCACGACGGATGAGCTGCTCATGCACCGCGTCGGCCTCCACGTGTTCGGCGTAGAAGCGGATGGCCGCCGGACCGCAGCCCAGCTTCCGCATGGCCTTGACCAGACGGTCCGAGCCGGGGGACGAGGTGAGTTCGACGGTGGCGAACTGCCCGATCAGCGCCGCGCGCAATCCACGGTGCAGCCCGCACAAGGACATGAAGTTGACCTCGGCCAGCATCGCGGGGGGAGCAGAGTCGACGTAGGCGCCGTAGACGTCGGAGAGACCGAGTTCGGCCATCATGTCGGCGAAGAGCTTCGAGTGCGTCCGCTCGGGGTCGCCGGCGCCGTACTCGTCGTGCTGCACCGTCACCAAGGCGGCTTTGGGCGGACCGTCCAGGCGCGGGACGACGAAGGTCTGCGGGTCGGCCTCCTTCAAGTGGTAGAGCGAACGGTGAGCGATGTACTCCCGCAGCTGCCACAATTCCCCGCGCCGGCGTAGATAGTGGGAGATGCCGAACGCGTCGAGGTTCTCCACGAGGAGTCCGTTGAGCTCGTCGTCGATGTCCGTGCCGGTGGGCACGTCGTGCCTGAGCGCGTTGAGGAAAGCCCCCTCCAACTCGGCGCGGACCGCCAACAACGCGGGATCCCATTCACGGTCGTCGTCGACTCCGTCGAAACCACGGTAGTGAAGTTCGTAGCAGCAGTAGAGCGCCAGTTGAAGGTCGTCTCCATAGGGCGCGGAACCTTCCACCGCGGGAACTTCGTTCGGGTTTCCACGTAGTGCGGACAGAACCCCCTCCGAGATGGGGCCGCGAGGGGCCGGAAGCGTCGGCGCCCTCGACCTCGTCGTGGTCATGATGTGTTCTCCTTCCCCTCTTCGTCACGTACACGTCGACGGTGGCTGGTGTCGCAGAACGGGCGGCGTCCACTGCGGCCGCACGCGCACAACGCGGTGACCGCTCGGTCGCTGAGCACACGTGTTCCATCCGACATCTCCACGTCGACCGGGCCGTAGACGAGGATCGGACCCTCGTCGGTGACGATGACCCGGCGACGGGACTCAGCCATGGCACGCCTCGATGACCACGAGTTCCTCCTCCGTCTGGTCGGGGCCGAGCAACCCTCGGGTACGCAGTTCCGGGACGCGCGTTCGTAACACCGGCCCGAACGGGATGCGGGCTCGTGCCAGAACCTCCGTCACCAGCCCGGCCTCCGCGAGCCGGTCCAAGGTGGCCTGTTCGTCGGAGAGGGTGGACTGCACGAGGAGGAGCGCGCCGTCCTCGCTGAGCACCGAGGACACCCCCGAACAGATGCGGTTCAGCAGGACCCGACCGTCCGGTCCCGCGTCCCAGCACCTCGCGGCCCGGTGCCGGGACGGCATCGGACCGACACCGGGTACGTAGGGCGGATTGGCGAGCACGAGGTCGAAGCGACGCGCGGCCACGGGGGCGAACAGGTCGCCGCGCCGGACCGTCGCCGAGATCCCGTGGATACGGCTGTTGAGCCAGCTCGCCACGACCGAGCGTAGGGACAGGTCGATCGCGGTGAGGCTGGTCGCCCCGGCGCGGAAGGCCTCGATGCCGAGGGCACCGGTGCCCGATCCGACATCGAGAACCGAACGGCCGGAGAGCCGGCCGCGCCGACGCAATACGTGACGTAGTAACGAGGTGTCCTCTTGCGCTCGGTAGACACCAGGAGGTCTCACCAACAACATGGCTGTACCACTACCCGACCGGGAACCGGACAATCGTTCCCTTGGGGCGCCTCACCGAGCTCGGTCTCCTTCAGAGACGGTCGACCAGGATCCGTCCATCGGTGGTGTGCTGTCCGGCCAGGCCACCGCCGTAATTGGCTTCGACCCGCGAACGTTCGGCGTCGTTGGGCGAGGAGACGGTGCAGTCCACGCCACCGGTGGAGCCCGACATCAGCGAGGAACAGGGGCCGGGCTTGGCGTCGGGCAGGCCCAGGCTGTGGCCGAGCTCGTGCGCGGCGATGCGCACGGCGTCGTAGCCTTCGGCGGTGCCCTGGCGGCCCATCCAGACGGTGACCTGCCCGCCCGGACGCACCGGGCCCAGGTGGGCGCGGGGCCAGTCGTCGTCGGCGATGATCAGGATCTCCGAGTGCTGTCCGTCGGAGGCGGGTTCCAGGCGCACGTTGTCGACGCTGGAGTTCCACACGTCCACGGCCGATGAGACGGCGGAGGTGTACTCCGCGGCCTGGCTGTCGTCGTAGTACAGGACGGTCTCGTTCGCGGCCATGGCCGGCGCGGTGCCCACCAGCATCAGTGTCAGCGCGCTCAGTGCGAACAGCGGGGAAGTGAGGATACGTCTCAGCACGGGGGTCTCCCTGGGGTGAAGGCGCCGATGTCGTCGGTGACCCTGTGGGGTCGGGGTGATGCTATGCGTAGCGTCGTATCGCCACAAGGAGTGCAGAGCCATCGATATCCGCCGGCGCCGAACGACTCCTGCCCCTGCGATCGGTGCTGCGCCACGCCACTGCCGAACAGGTCCGTCAGGTCGGCCTGCCCACCGAGTGGATGCGCGCCGCGTCGAAAACGGGTCACTCCACCGGCCTCCTCGACCACCGCGACGGTGGTGAACACCAAGAAAAAGTGACCGTCCTGACATCGAATGAGGCTCGGGTGAGGGGGTCTCGGGGGGAGGTGGGGGAGGGGGAGGGAGGCACCGCGGGCCCGGCTTCCGCTGTGGGGCGGGCGATGCGGGGCGGATGTGCCGCGCATGCGATCCGGCCGAAAGGTTGCTCCGGCTCGGTGTTTTCTTTCTTACCTGGTCAGAGCGGCTACAGGCCTGGTCAAAGTGCTTGACCGTCACATAAGTTGCACTCATGAATTTTATCGAACTGATACCGAAGAGTGTGTTTACCGCAACCACGGGCCTGGTCCTGACCGGCGGGATCCTCCTTGGGGGCCCGAGCATCGCCTCCGCCGAGGACAACAAGGACTCCGACAACCCTGAGAAGGGATGCGTGGCGCTGAGCTCCGAGGAGAGCGGCGAGGAGTACACCGAGGACGACAAGGCGGCCGCCGAAGAGCTCAACGACAAGTTGAACGACGACATGGCCGGCAGCATGGACGGACACCGTGCCTCCTGTGCCCGTGCGGTCGTGGAGACCGCGAAGGAACGCGGACTCGACGAGCAGGCGGCCGCCATCGCGATGTCGACGGTCATCGTCGAGACCCACCTGGACAACCTCACCGGCGGCGACCGCGACAGCGTCGGCCTCTACCAGCAGCGTGACCACTACGGTTCCTCGGACGACCGCCTCGACCCGGCCACGGCCACCGACGCCTTCTTCGACGAGCTGGAGGTCGTCTACCCGGACAACAGCTGGGAAGAGGCACCCCTTGGTGACGTCGCCCAGGACGTCCAGCGCTCGGCCTACCCCGACCGTTACGGGCACCAGGTCGAGGACGCCAAGATCCTCGTGGACCACTTCTGGTGATGGAACACCCAGCGGTCCCATGCCCGGTGAGCGGAGACGTCGGGGCGGGTCGACCGGTTCGGTCGAACAGGTGACCCACCCGACCCCGCCGAGAACGAGGGCACTCAGCCGGATCGCGTGAAGCAACGGGGGATGAAGGTCGTCCCCCCTTTCTCTTGGGGCGGAGTCGGTATCGATCATCCGATAAGCCCCCGACACACCCTTGACGGGTTCTGACAACTGCTTCCACCTGCGGCGACGCAGGTGGTTGACTTTTCCCGGTGCCGGCCACCCGAGCGCGATCACCAGCGCCTATCCGCCGCAGCGCCTTCGTCATGAACCCGTAAGGAGACCCATGTCCCTCGTGCGTGCCTACACGGCCACCTCGCCGAACGCGTCGCTGACGCCGGGCACCATCGAGCGCCGAGAAGTCGGCCCCCGGGACCTCCTCATCGACATCGCCTACGCCGGTGTCTGTCACACCGACATCCACGTGGCCCGAGGCGACTGGGGCGAGGTTCCCTACCCGCTGACCGTCGGGCACGAGATCGTCGGCACCGTCGCCGCGGTCGGGCCCCAGGTCACGCGACACCGGATCGGCGATCGAGTCGGAGTGGGCTGCATGGTCGACTCCTGCCGAGAGTGCGCCGACTGCCGGGCCGGTCAAGAGCAGTACTGCCGGCTCGGATGCACCGACACCTATGCGGGCCTCGACCGCGACGGCTCGATGACCCAGGGCGGCTATTCGGAGCGCATCGTGGTCGATGAGCACTTCGTGCTGCGCGTCCCCGACTCCATCCCGTTCGAGAGGGCCGCGCCGCTACTGTGCGCGGGGATCACCACCTACTCACCACTGCGCAAGTGGAACGCCGGCCCCGGCACGAAGGTCGCCGTGGTGGGCCTGGGCGGTCTGGGGCACATGGCGGTCAAGATCGCCCACGCTCTCGGAGCAGAGGTGTCGGTGCTCTCCCAGAACCTGAAGAAGTGGGAGGACGGCCTGAGGTTCGGCGCCGCCCACTACCACACCACCGACGACCCGGCCGTCTTCGAGCTGTTGGCCGGCACCTTCGACCTCGTCATCAACACGGCCGGCGCCTCCATCGACCTGAACGCCCACCTGAACCTGCTGGCGGTGGACGGCACACTCGTGAACTTGGGCGTCCCGTCCGAACCGGCATCGGTGAACGTGTTCGGTCTCATCCTCAACCGGCGTTCCCTCTCCGGGTCCAAGACCGGCGGGATCGCCCAGACCCAGGAGATGCTGGACTTCTGCGCCGAACACGGCATCGTCCCAGAGGCCGAGGTCATCTCCGTCGAGCAGGTCAACGAGGCCTGGGAGCGCGTCCTGGCCTCGGACGTGCGCTACCGGTTCGTCATCGACGTCGCCACCCTGCGCCGAGACCGACCACAGGATGCCAGGCCCGGGGTCCTTCGGTGATCTCCTCCGCCAAGGCGACGCCGTCACCTTCCCCCACCGGACGCAGCGGGCCCACCGAGAGGAGTCCACGGTGAGGCTCCCCCTCACGGAACGGCGCTGTGCGGCGGTGCGGTGCCGTGGAGCTCGGCCGCTGAGCGGACGAGTGAGGCGACCGCCGGTGAGCGGCTGTTCGGCGGCCACGCGATCACCGTGGTGACGTTCGGCGCGTCGATGACCGGCACAGCGACGTGATCGGGCCACTGCCAGGCACGGCTGGAGGCGGGGATGACGAGTAGCGTCCTGCCGAGCGCCACGAGCTGAGCGAGCTGTGACTGGGTGCGCACCTGCGGACCGGGCCCCTCCGGGTAGGACCCGTCGAGCCGGGGCCATCGAGCGATCGGTAGATCCGGTACATCGCTGACCTCCGCCAAGGTGAGCCGATCGTGTGAGGCGAGCGGGTGCCCCGAGGGAAGGAGCGCGACCTGGCCCTCGACCAAGAGATCCTCGGTGTCGAACCCCGCGAGATCGTCGAAGGGCCGGTGCATGAGTGCCACGTCGGCGCGCCCGTCGCGGAGCAGCCCGGCCTGCTCACCGACCTCACAAAGGAAGACCTCCACCGGTGCCGCGCCGGGTTCGCTCGCGATCGCGTCGAGGAGCCGCCGCAAGAGCGTATGAGACGCCCCTGCCTTCGTCACGAGCACGAGCGGCCGCTTCGAGTCCCCGGCACGCCGTGTCCGACGCCCGGCCGCGGTGATCCTCACCCACGAGTCGATCGATAACGGTGTCCGTGCCGGTCAACTCGGCTGCACCTCCGCGGCGACGAGCAGGACCGCACCTCTCTCAAGAGGTACGGTCCTGCTGATCAGCCGAGTCCTGCCGCTCACAGTGCTTCCCCATGCTCTGTGCCGCGGGCTCTGTCAAGAACTACGGCCACCCGTCGCCAAAGGATGGCGAACAGCACCAAAATGATGCGTCAGCGGAAAACCGCCTCCGTTGGTTCGGGGAGGATGAGCTCCTGCCACTGAGCGACTCCCTTGGAACGGATATTCGCGCGGGGACCGAATCGGATCCAGGCCAGCTCCCTCGCCCGGCGCCGGTCGAGTGCGAGCACACTGCGCGCGCCCGGCGCGAACGCCGCCGGCCGGTGCCGGGTGGCGGCGCGCAGCCGGCGCCAGCGCCGCGAATGCGCCCGATGGCTGCGCTCGGTCACCCGCCGCCCTCGGGTGTTCTGCCCCTCCCGGGCCTCCTGCGGAGTGGCGTCGATCATCAACACGTGCATCTCGTATCGGCGGAGTCGGCAAAGCAGGGCGAGCAGCACGCGGACCGGGCTTCGAGTCCCGCACTCGTGCACCACCACCGGGCCGCCACGCAACGCCGCGGCCATCCGGGCCAGGTGTAGTACGTGCACCACCCAGCGCCACAGTGGGTAGGGGACCCGACCGAGCAATGCTCCCAGGTGGTATCGCGACTGTAGCGAGTCGATCACCCGCACACCCTCCGCGGTGAGCACGGTCCGGCCCTCGTTTCCGCGGAGTCCGAACAGCCGCCGCAGCAGGGTGCTCTTCCCGGCCCCGGGTACCCCGGCGACCAGGACCAGCGACCGCCGGGGGTAGACCGCGCCGCGCACTGTCGCGTCATTCGCCGTGGGGACATACCGAGCCGGCCCTTGGAACATCTTCGGTAGCTCCTCAAAGCCGACCTTCGTGTCGGTGAGGCGCGGCCCCACCGTGGCCGCTTCACCAATGTCATGACGCTACCGGGCAACGACGATTCCGAGAAACGCAGGAGACACCAGAGGTGCGCAAGCGTCTGGGGGCGGGGACCGATGTACGCGAGGAAGCCCTCTGGGCGGTGTGTCCCAAGGCGTGGATTCAGGCGCGTCTCGGCTCAGCGCCCGGCCCGGCGCTCTCCACCCCCGTTCATTCCAAGCCCAGGATCCGCAGCGCCGCTTCGCTCCGCCGCTGGGGCTTTGCCGCGTGCCTGCCGTCGGAGCCCGGACACGGACGCCGTAGCCGCCGACGTCCGTCGGGCACTCGCCGAACGCGGCGCGCGCCTGGGCTGACCACGGCACCCGTCCCTTCCCTCCCAAGGCGGGCCCCTTCCCGGCTCTCCACCTCACTGGAGTGAACTGCTCCCCGGCACTCGACACCCGGCGTCCGCCTGTGTCCGGAGGTGACCCGTCAGACCTTCAGGTAGCGGCGCAGGGTGAGGAACGAGGTCACGGTGCACAGGAGCACACCGAGGACCATCGAGACGCCGATGACGGACAGCAGCGATGCCGTGCCCAAGGCCACGTCGAACTGGAACCACTCCTCGATCTGGGTGAGCAGCGTGAACCTGGTGGTCACGATGAATCCGGACGCGATCACACCACCGATGAAACCGGCGATGGCTCCTTCGAGGAGGAAGGGCAGCTGGATGTAGAAGTTCGACGCGCCGACCAGACGCATGATGCCGGTCTCCCGACGACGGCTGTAGGCCGACAGCCGGATGGTGTTGCCGATCAGCAGTGCGGCGGCGGCCAACTGCACGCCCGCGACCACCAGGGCGGCCCACTTGAGACCGTCGAGCAGACCGAAGAACTGTTCGAGAACGTCTTGGCCGTTGGAGACGGAGTCGACGCCGTCGGCCCCGTCCACGGCCGCGCGCACCGCGTCGTAGTGGTTCGGGTCGGTGAGCTGTACCCGGTAGTTGTCCGGGATGTCACCCTCCTCCGTGGCGTCCGCGAGCGCCTCGTTGGAGGAACCGACGCCCTCCTGGAAGTCGGCCCAGGCCTCGGCCGCGGTCAGGTAGCGGAAGTCCTCGACCTCCGATAGCGACCTGAGCCGGTCTTCGAGGGCTTCACGGTCGCCCTCGCCCGCGGCGCCGTTCTCTTGACAGGTCGAGGTCGGCGAGATGTCGTTGCACATGTAGATGGTCAGCGTGATCCGCTGGTCCCAGTAGTCGCGCATCTCGGCGACCTGTTGGTTGACCAGTAGACCGGCGCCGAACAAGGCGAGGGAGATGGCCACCGTCGTGATGACGGCGATGGTCATCGTCAGGTTGCGACGCAGGCCGATCCATGTCTCGGAGAGAACGAATTGTGCTCGCATGATCTGTTAAAGGTCCATCCTTCGGGGCTTCGCCATGCCGGTGGTCTCGGGGTCGCCGATCGACCGCCTGGCGACGAACAAGTCAGATGTCGGTACGCCTGGCCGTAGACGCCACTCATCTGGTCGCGCACTACCAAGCCCTCCTCAAGCTCGATCACACGCTTGCGCGTGGAGTCGACGATGGCGGCGTCGTGCGTCGCCATGACGACGGTCGTTCCCGTGCGGTTGATGCGGTCCGGCACTGTTCCGTGCCGGGTGTCATGGCGGCATTGAAGCGTGTTGGGATCGCCTCCCCTCGATCGATGGGACGGCTCTCGGCCACCTGTGGGTGGGCCGGCGGGTGGTGGTGTCTCCGGTCTGCGGGGTGCTGAGGGCGACCGGGTGGGCCGAGCCGCCCGACACACACGGGAACCATGCCGCACCCATGACTATGCACTCGGAGTATACATAGAGTGTATAGTCGGCCTCATGTCACTCGGACAAACACTCCTGGGCCTGTTGGAAACCCGGCCCCAGCACGGATACGACCTCAAGCGAGCCTACGACGAGCGCTTCGCCACCAAGCGCCCGCTCGCCTACGGGCAGGTGTACGCCACCCTGTCCCGGCTCCTGAAGAACGGGCTGGTGGAGGTGGACTCGGTGGAGCCCGGCGCGGGCCCCGAGCGCAAGCGCTACACCGTGACCGACGCCGGGATCACCGACGTCGAGAAGTGGCTCTCCAGCCCGGAGAGCCCCGAGCCCTACCTACAGAGCATCCTGCACACCAAGGTCGTGCTCGCCCTGCTCACCGGCCGCCCGGCCGACGACATCCTCGACGTCCAGCGCGCCGAGCACCTGCGCCAGATGCGCGTGCTCACCCGCCGCAAGGCCGACGGGGACCTCTCCGACCAGCTCATCTGCGACCACGCCCTGTTCCACCTCGAAGCCGACCTGCGCTGGCTGGAACTGACCGCCGCCCGGCTGAACGACCTCGCCGGGGAGGTCCGGAGCCGATGACCCACTCCGCCCCCCGAACCACACCGGCCCCGGAGAGCGCCGGCACCCCGGAGGAGACCGTGGAACCGCTGCTCGTCGGCTCGGGACTGCGCAAGTCCTTCGGCCTCACCCAGGCTCTGGAGGACGCCTCCCTGAGCCTGTACCCCGGTGAGATCGTGGCCGTCATGGGCCCGTCCGGCTCCGGAAAATCCACCCTGCTGCACTGCCTGGCCGGGATCGTGCGGCCCGACGGCGGCCGTGTCGGCTACGGCGAGATCGACCTCACCGAGGTTTCCGATTCCCGGCTCAGCGACCTGCGCCGCACCGAGTTCGGCTTCCTCTTCCAGTTCGGCCAACTCGTCCCCGAACTCTCCTGTGTGGAGAACGTCGCGCTGCCCCTGCGGTTGGGCGGGGAGTCCCGTCGCCTGGCCGAACGCACCGCCGTCGACTGGCTGGAGCGGCTGGACGTGGCCGAGGTCGCCCGGAAGACCCCGGGTGAGTGCTCGGGTGGCCAGGGCCAGCGGGTCGCGGTGGCCCGGGCCCTGATCACCCGCCCCCGGGTGGTGTTCGCGGACGAACCGACCGGTGCCCTCGACTCCCTCAACGGGGAGCGGGTGATCCGGCTGCTCACCGACGCCGCGAGGGAGAGCGGGGCCGCCGTGGTGCTGGTGACGCACGAGCCCCGGGTGGCCGCCTACGCCGACCGTGAGGTCATAGTCCGGGACGGCCGCACCCGTGACGTCGGAGGGCTCGGATGAGCCTTCGCGAAAACACCCCCGAGAAGGTCTGGCAGGAGCGAGGCCGCCTGTCCTTGCTCAAGGACCTCTGGCTGGGCGCCCGGCTCTCCCTGCGAGGTGGCGGGGAAGTCGTACTGCGGACCGTACTGACGGCGATAGGGGTGGGCGTGGCCACCGCCGCCCTGCTTCTGGCCGCTGCCCTGCCGACCGTCATGGCCCACCTGAACGAACGGCACGCGGACCGCTTCGACTACCAGGTAGCGGAGTACCCGGCACCCCCAGCGGGCGAGGACACCCTGCTGTTCAGCCTCGCCGACAGCGACTACGAGGGAAACCCGATCCACGGACGGATCGTCCGGGCCGAGGGGTCCGATCCTCCCCTCCCTCCGGGGGTGGACGATCTCCCCGGACCCGGGGAGATCGTGCTCTCCCCGGCCATGGCCGAGCTCCTCGATGACCCGGAGAACGAGGTACTCCAGCGCAGGTTCGACCACACCGTCGTTGGAGAGATCGGCCCCGAGGGCCTGATGGGACCGCACGAACTGGCCTTCTACCTCGGTGACGGGGAACTGACCCTGGACACCGCCGGGAACCGGATCACCGGCTACGGCGGGGAGCCGAGCCCCGGCGGGCACGAACCCATCATCATGCTGCTCGGCGCGGTGGGAGTGGTCGTCATGCTCACCCCCGTGGTGGTCTTCCTCGGCGCGGCGGTGCGCTTCGGCGGCGAGCAGCGTGACAGGCGCCTTTCGGCGCTGCGACTGATGGGCGCCGACCGCGGGACCACACGGCGTATCGCTGCCGGTGAGACCCTCCCCGGGGTCGCGCTCGGCCTGGCTCTCGGAGTGGGGTTCTTCCTCGCAGGGCGCCCGATCGTGGAGTCGGTGCCGATCTCGTCCGGGTTGTACACCGCCGACGTGACACCGCACCCGGCGCTCGGCCCCTTGGTGTTCGTCGCGGTACCGATCCTGGCCCTGTGGGTGGTGCTCGGCTCCCTGCGCGGTGTGGTGGTCGACCCGTTGGGCGCCGTACGTCGGGCCGAGCGGCCGCGTCCCAGACTGTGGTGGCGACTGCTCCTGTTCGTGCTGGGAATCTCCCTCATCGTTTTGAGCATGCGTCTTAGCCCCTCCGGAGGCCAGTGGGTCCCGATGGTGTCGGTCGGGCTCCTGGCCGCCCTGTTCGGCACGACGGCCGTGCTGCCCTGGTTGGTCGACCGGTTCTTCGGTCGTGCCTCGGGCGGTCCCCTCTCCCTTCAATTGGCCCTGCGCCGTCTGGGAGCGGCGGGCGGTGGGCCCACCCGCGCGGTCAACGGGATCGTGGTGACCGTGGCGGGCGCCATCGCTTTGCAGAGCCTGTTCGCGAACGCCTGGGACGATTCCACGGTGGAGCTCGCGGAGACCATCGAGGAGGTGTACGCGGCTCAGGAGTTCGGTGCGTCCGGGTTCCAGCTCCAGACCGACCTGCGGTCGGTCCCGGTCGGGAGCGACCCCACCGGTGCCGTGGCGGAGGTGCGGGGGGTGGAGGAGGTCCTGGCCTACAGCGGGGTGAACGGCGTCACCGACGACGGCTCCGAGGTCCGCGTCCTCGTCGCCGAGTGCCCCTCCCTGCGGCTGATGGCCGACCTGCCCGAGTGCTCCCCAGGGGACGCCTTCAGCGGGGTACCGGGGCTGGAACCCGGTGGGACGCTCATGGTCGGGGGCGGCGACGAGGTGAACGCGGCCCCCTGGACCGTGCCCGAGTTCACCGAGTTCGACGGACCCCTGGTCGAGCACCCCTGGTACGGGTCGGGGCACACGGCGAAGGACGCCGTGCTCGCCACTCCGGAGGCGGCCACACTGCCCGAGGGGATCGCGGTACCGGGCTCGCTCTGGATGCGGGTCGACCCGTCCGCTTCCGGAATGGAGGAAGAGCTCAAGGCCGCCGTCGCGGCTCTGGATCCGACGGCCCGGGTGCAGGTCCCGTTCGCCAGCGCGACCCTCCCCACCATGGTCAGGATGCGTGACGCGCTCACCGCCGGAGCCCTCGCCAGCCTCACCGTGATCGCCGCCGGACTGGTGGTGGGCACGGTCGAGCAGATCCGCGAGCGCAGGAGGGTGCACGCGGTGCTTACCGCCTTCGGCACCCGGCGACGCACCCTGGTGGCGTCGGTGCTGTGGCAGACCGTGCTTCCCGTACTCCTGGGCATCGCACTGGCCACGGTGGTCGGGATGGGTCTGGGAGCCCTGATTCAGCGAATGGTGGGGTTCTCCGTGGCCTTCGCCCCAACGGAGATCCTGACCATCATCGGCGCCGGTGCGGGGGTGGCCGTCCTGACCACCCTGCTGGCCTTGCCCCCGCTCCTGAGGACCATGCGCCCGGAGGGGTTGCGCTGGGAGTGAGTGGCCCGGTGGATCCGCCGTTCCGGGCGGACCTCTGACCCACCGCCTGGGTCCGATCCCTTCCGGCGGGCGGGCCGGTGCCGGCCCTGACGAGTCGGTGCGTGAAAGCGGGTGAAGTTTCACTGCGGAGCCGTGGCATGCTCTGGTCGTGACGATCAAGGTCAATCGTGCGGCCCTGGCCCGCCCTCGGGCAACGGCCGTCGAGGACCACCGGGATCGGGGTGGTTCGAGGAAGCGGGCCGCCGGGGCGGGTGCGAGGCGGCGGAGGCCGGGGAGACCACCGTGCTGCTACGCGGTGCGGCGGCTCAGTCTGAGGTGAGCGACCTGGCCCCGTTGCGGTAGCCGGTTCAGGGGAGCACACCAGGAGCCCCCACAAGGCCTTCAAACACAGACGATGCTGAAGGCGCACCCCACCTGGCCTGGAAATCCCTCGCGTCGAGGGGGTGTGGACCATCGGATCAAAGGTCCGATGCCCCGGTCAGTCCAAAGACATGTCAACCCGCCACTTCTGAGAAGTCCCTTCGCTGCCTCTTGCACGAGGAGGCTTGGGGCTGAGCACTGGAGTCTGGTCGTGTAGCAGCTCAGTGCGAAGTCGGGGCGCTTTTCGTCTACCCCCGAAACATGAGTCCAGGAGAGGTCGGCGCCCTCAGCGCCATCAGTGGTTCCGTCTTCGGCCCCGAACCGAGACCTCGTTGTGAACAGCGCCGGCACGGACTTGACCCCGACGCGACGTCATAGTTTGAGCTTGTCCCGTGAAACGGATCATCTTCTTCTACCTGACTTCCTTCGGCACCTCGTTGTTGGGCAACTCGATCACCGCGATCGCTCTGCCCCTAGTGGTGCTGTTCACCACCGGCAGTCCATTGAGCGCGGGTGTCGTGGCGATCGCCGCCGCGGTGCCCGCGGCCCTCGCGGGACTGCTCATGGGCTCGCTCGTCGACCGGATCAACCGTCGCACTGCCGCCATCCTCTCCGACGTCATCTCGGCGGTGGCGCTGCTGATCTTGCCGATCGTTGATCTCACGAGCGGGCTGAGCCTGGGCTGGTTCGTCGCCGTGGCCATTCTGAACTCGTTCGGAGACGTACCGGGCATCACCGCACGGGAGGCGATGCTGCCAGCGATCGCAAAGGCCGCCGCGATGGACCCCTCGCGACTCATCGGACTGCGGGAGTCGTTGGCCGGGGTCTCACTGCTGCTCGGCCCGGCCATCGCAGGGATCCTGGTCTCCGCTTTCGAGCCGGTCACAGTGCTATGGATCACCTCCGGCCTGGCAGCGGCGGCGGCCCTGCTCACGGTCGCCGTCCCCAAGCGCGCGACTGTGCTATCCCGTGATCACACGGAGCCCTCCACCACACAGCCCGCGAGGTCCATGTTCCACGGCTTGGGGGTCATCGTCCGGTCACCATTGCTGCGCGGACTGGTCCTGCTGGGAATGGCCCTGGCCATCGTGCTGGCCGCGACGCAGGGCATGGTGATCCCGGTCCACTTCGCTTTCCAAGACGAGCCCCGGTTCGTCGGATTCGTGCTCAGCGCACTCGCGGCCGGCTTGTTGGTCGGCGGCGGATGCTTCGCGGCTTTCGGCCATCGAATCCCGCACCGCGTTTGGTTCATCACCGGTCTCGTCCTCGTCGCGGTGGGCTTCTCCATCATCGGCATCCTCGGCCCGGTGTGGTCGATCTTCGCCGGGGCGGCGATCGTCGGCCTCGGTGGCGGCTCGATGAACGCCGTGATCGGACTCGCGTTCATCGAGAACGTCGACGACTCCCAACGCGGCACAGTACTGGGCGCGCAGAACGCCATCATGACATTGGTCCCCGCAGGGGGCATCGGTATTGCCGCCCTGCTCATCGAGGTCAGCGGACTGCCCCTGGCGACGACCGCTCTCGCGACGCTGTGGATTCTCGCGGCCCTCGGCGCACTGCTGACCCCGCGCCTTCGCCGCTTGGGTCAGGGCAGGGACTGACGCACCGTGGAACTCATGATCTGCGGCGGGCGGTCACTCGGACTTCTTTCCGAGGCGTACCCGAGCGCACGCCCGTTTCCATAGTGAGCGCACTTTCCTCACTGACACAGGCCTGCCTGGCCATGGCCCGTGATGACAACGGGAAGCAGAAGGGAGCGATTGGCTTCACCATCACGGTCAAATGACAGTTCAACGATTCGCGTCCATCACATGTTAGGAAATAAATCCATGCGGATGTACGTAAACTTCCGAACCGTGCTAAGCGAGAACTGGAGGACGTACCTTCTTCTCAACGTGGTCGTCTACGGTACCCTCGCCGCGACGATGATCGTGACCCCTCTCATCCCCGGGATGTATGAGTGGGGGCTCAAGAACATCGAAGGCTTCCTCGATGCGCCGGGCGCGTCCATGGTCGTCGATGCTTATGAGAGCGGCGACATCGTGACAACAACGCTGTTGACGTTCCTTGCGAACCTCCTGTTCGCCGCTCTGCTGACGACGACCCTGCCTTCGCTCGTGATTCCCTTTTTCGGCGTGGCCGCGACGGTATGGCGTGCCGTCTATATCGGTATTCCGTTCTCCCCTACGTCGCCTGAAGAGGCGATCGCGGTCATCGCCAGTTCCCCTGTTCTCGTGATCGAGTTCCAGGCCTATGTCCTGGCGATGCTGGGGTCCGTCGTCCTTTGGAAGTCGACCTTCGGTTACCGGCGGCGCGAGCTCCCGTCGGCTTGGGCAGGGTACCGAGCCGGTATCAGAGACAATATCCGTCTCTACCCGGGCATCGTCGTTGTGCTCTTCGGTATCGCGCTGACCGAGGCCATTACGTACAACCTCCTGTACTGAGCCTTTTTCATCCTGAAGGCACTGGTCACAGCCGTGTGCCGACCATGCGGGAGCACCCCTGAAAGCAAGAAGCCCCTGGAAGATGGGTTAACGACCAAGAAAACCTCCCACACCAAGGGCTCCGATGCGGTTCCACCGTTCCGCGCTGCCGTTGTCACGCCGGACCTTGAACCTGGCCGCCCGCACCATCCGCGCCCACCGCAAGAACACCGGTTCCCGATGGCGGCGCCTGGACCCCGCGCAACAGGCCCTGCTGGTCCTGGTCCACCTGTCTTGGCGCCCACCTCGGCCTGGGCGAGGGTGACGGGGCGGTAGTGGGTGATGGCGGAAAGCAGGTGGCGGCAGCGTTGCCCCAGGCGGGCTGAGCCTTTGAGTGCTTTGCCGTCCAGGGCGATCGCGGTCCGCCTCGGCCTCGGGGTGTCCGCGCCTTCGGTCACCTCAGCGGTGGCTTGGTGTTGGTCGGCGAGGTAGGCGCCGATGGCGGCATCGAGCGCGTCACCGTCGATGCGTGCCAGAACGCGGTCGATGGTGGGTGCGGAAGGTGAGCGACGCCAGACCAGGGGGTGGGGTCGTGCTCCGAGGGTTGCCAGGACGCTGGGGTGTGCGCGTTGGCCCCACTCGGCGAGTTCGTCGATGCTCTTGGCGCCGGAGATGGTGGCACACACGCACACGAGCAGGATGCAGGTCAGGGAGTGCCAGCGTCCCCGTGGGGAGCGTGGGTCGGCAACGGCGTCCAGGTAAGGGCGGAGGTCGGTGATGGAGTCGGGGTCCAGGGGGCCGAGTTTGGCGAGCACGGCCGGGATCGGCGAAGATGAGCAGGCAGGCACGGCAGACTTTCGTGATCATGTGGCTTAGACACCTTCATGATCTCGGGTTCCGTGCCTGCTTTTGTGTGTATCGTTCCAGGTCAAATCGGATGAACTGCGTGATCCAGGAACTTGAACGAGACCTGGACCACAGGGGCATGCCCGGGCTGCTATTCGTGGCCGGTGACAGGGCCGGTCAGGCTCGAATCACCAGACTTTGCCGGAGCCCTGGGTGCAGGACTGTGACCAGCACCCACAGGATGAAAAAGGCTCATTGATGTGCAGGGGAAAGTCCGCCGTACCAGGGGTGCGGGCGGCACATGTGTCGCTCTCCCGCACGGCCGTCCCTGTCCCTGGTATCGGTGTTGCAGTTGTGGCGTAATTTGCTTTACGGGCAGATTCAATGGCACTATCCGAACGGCTCTTCCGGGTCACCGGCGGCGGGGAAGTTTTCCGTCCTTGCAGCGTAGGCGTGCTTTTATTTTCACGTTTTACGGGAATGCCGCAGCAACCTTGCGGGGAATTGCGCTGACGGCACCCACGGGCTCTCCCACATTCTAAGGACGCAAGCGCAAACGGTCAGGAGGAGGGTCGTTGGTCCCCGAGAGCCAGACGGACACCGTTGTTTCGGTGGGGCGGATCGCGCCCTTCGACGCCACACCCCACCTGTTGCTCAGGGTGAACCTCACACCCGCGGTTCCACTCCGGTCCGCGCACGCCGACCAAGACGCCCTGCGCTTGGCGGAGATGGCCGCCGTCCGGGCGGAGCAGGACCGGGCCGCGCCGGGGTTGACCGACCTGCTCTACGACACGGCGGGGCAGGTCGGGCGCGAACTCCGGCACAAGGTGGTGCTCCCGCTGCGGAGGGCGGTGCACAACCGCCGGCTGCCGAAGGGACTGGACCGCGGGACGGTCCGGGCAACGGTTCCGGAAGCGCTCGCCTGGTTCGACCGGCAGGTGCTTCTGGAGGAGCTGCGGGCTGGCGTCACCGACGGCCACGCGGACGCTTTGCGGGAGGAGAGGGCCGGTCTACGTTCGCTCCTCGAAGGCGAACATCTGCGTCGCTCCCTGGCGGTCTCCAGCGAGTTCCTGCCCGCCGCCGCGGACAAGTACAAGTCCGTCGTCTGGGAAGAGGCCAAGAAATCGGTCCGCAAGTCGGAGGAGCCGCTGCTGCGGTACGCGATGCGGGCCGGTACGAAGACGAGCCCTTTCAGCCTGTACACCGTCGCGGGTTTCCTCGACCGGAGCGCCGTACCGGGCGGGCGGCTGGAAGTCTCCTCCACCGTGGAGGCCAACCGCGGCCTGCTGCGCCGGTTGGAGGCACGGCTTTCCCGCTTGCCGGTCACCCGCGAACGGATGTACTTCCACGTCTCGCCGGGACTGCGTCTGGAGGAGGGCCGGTTCATCGCGACCGGCAACCGGGAGCGGCTCGGTGAGGAGGCCGCCGTCATCACCGAACGTTACGGCGAGGCCAAGGTGACTGTTCCGGCCAACCCCGCCGCAATGGCGCTGCTGGACTGGCTCCGTGACAGAGAACGCGGCCGTGCGACGTTCGCGGAGATGGTCGAGGTGATCGCCCGGAACGTTCGTTCGGCCGACCGCCGGAAGGCCACCGACTTCGTGTCCCGGCTCTGCGACATCGGCGTCCTGGCGGCCGAGCCCGTCATCGACGACATGACCCCCGATGTGCTGCGGGAACTTCATGCGTGGCTGGCCCCCTCGGCCGGGGACGCGGCCGTCGACTCGCTCCGAGGTGAGCTGGCGCGGCTGTGCACGAGCCAGGACGCCTTCCCCTCGGCCGATCCGCACCGACGGGTCGAGCTCATCCGGAAGGGGCGCGAGCACCGTGACCGTGCCCTGGGTGCGCTCGGCGACGACACGTCCCGTAGGCCGGCACCCGAACCCATCTGGTTCGAGGACGGACGGGTGAACGCCTCGGCGGTGACCGGGGCCGAGGACTGGAAACCGATCCTCCAGGACTGCGGACGACTGCTCTCCGTTCTCCAGGTCTTCGACGAACAACACGTCTTCTCCCGCGTGCTGACCTACCGCTTCACCCGGCGTTTCGGACAGGGCGGCCAGTGCGACGACCTCGACGCCCTCGGGGAGGTCTTCATCCCGGCGTACGAGGACGCGCTGCGGATCACGGAGGGATTCGACCACGAACTGGCGCACAACGATCCGGTGCTGTCCCGGTTGGTCCCGCTGCGTTCCGAGATCGTGGGGGACGTGGCCAGGCAGCTGCACGGGCCCGGGGCCACCGGGGGACCCGCGGAACTCGACCCCGCGTGGGCCCGGTACGTGGACGAGCACGCGCCGCAGTGGGTGCCGGACTCCCCCGCCTCCTACGGGGTCTTCCTGCAACCGCTCGGCGGTTCCCCGCCCACCGGGGCGGTGCTGAACAAGATCTACAACGGCTGGGGCAACTACATCAGCCGGTTCCTGACCGGCGCCGACCCCCGCATCGTCGAGGGCGTGCGCGACCGGATATGCGAGTACCAACCCTCGGGCGACGTCGTCGGCGAGATCCGGGCGGTCCAGGGGTTCAACGCGAACATCCATCCACTTCTGGGCGAGGTGGACATCGACTGGGACGAACGCGGCGAGCCGGGCACTCTCCCGCTCAGCCGGTTGCGCGTACGCCACGACCCGCTCACTGACCGGATACTCCTGTGGGACCCCGCTTCGGGCAGGCGCGTGCACCCCCTCTACCTGGGCTTCCTCATCCCGTACTACCTGCCGTCGCGGCTGCTCCCGCTGACGGCGATGGGCGGTAGCGGGTCGATCTTCTTCGAACCGCAGGTCAGCGCGGACAGGTCGGCCACGGTGGACCGCTCCGGTGTGCGGCACTACTCCGGTATCCGGTTCGGATCACTGTGGTTGGCCCGGGAGCGGTGGCACGTACGGTCGGGGCTCTTTCCCCGCCCGACCGCCGGTGAGCCCGAGGCCGACTACTTCCTGCGCCTTTGCGAGTGGCGCACCGAGCAGGGGATACCCGAACACGTCTTCGTGCACCCCCCGGCCCCGGAGCTCCACCCGGGCCAAGTCGACGACTACTTCGGCTCCTACATGGACAATCGCAAACCCCAGTACGTGAACACGCTGAGCCGGTTGCACGTACGCCACCTCAATCGGCTGCTGGCGGACCAGCCCGGCGCCGACATCGTCATCGAGGAGGCGTTGCCCGGGCCGGACGAACACTTCCCCTTGGCCGAAGGCCGTCACGCAGTCGAGCTGGTGGCCGAGTTTTACCGGAAGGCGGCACGGTGACGCATCTGTCCCGAGCAAGTATCGCGGTGGCCCACCACGCCCCGACGAAGCGCCGGTTCGTGGCTGCGGTCCTCATGCCCGCGGCCGAACGCATCAGAGGCGCCGACGGAATCCGGCACGTGCACATCACCAGGCACTGGAGGTTCGGCCCGCACCTGCAGATCGTCGCGTCGGGCGAGTCGCACGCCGATGTCACGGCCGCACTCCACGCGGAGCTCAATACGCTCCCCGAACGGATAGCCGGACACCGCTCCGAATACCAGCTCGACGAGGACGGGTACCTGGCGATGTCGGACCAGCTCGGCCAGGCCGAACTGGTCCCGCCTCCCTACGCCCCGATCTGGCCGGACAACAGCGTGCGGCTGTTGGACCCGTCCCTCGAACCGGGGCTGATCGAGGACCCTGCGGCACGGGACCTGCGCGATGCCTTCAACGAGGCGCTGCTGGAACCGTTGGAACACATCATGGCGGCGTCGGAGGAACACCGTGCCGCACGGATCCAGGGCGCGGCGACCCTCATGGTGTTGCTGGCCGCGACCTACCCCGACCGAGGGCTCTACCACGGATACCTGTCGTACAAGTCCCATCTGGAGGACCACCTCCAGGACTACGACCGGGACGGTTCCATGCTGGCCGACTTCGACGCCCGGTACGGACCCGCCCGCAGGGCCTTCGAGAACCTGGTCGGCTCCGTGGTCGGAAAGGTCTCCGAGCCGAGCCGGTACCAGGGGGAGGCCCCGGTCCTGCACCGGTGGTCCGACGCGCTCCAGGGGTTCTGGGAGCGGGCGATGGAACTGGCTCGGACGGGCAGCATCGCGCCACTGCTGCACGAAGGTTACACCGAGCGGGCCAAGGACCTGAACGACCATCTGCGCCGCAAATACGCGGTGGGCGACGACCGCGAGTACAGCGAGTTCCACGCCGCCCTGCGCGACCAGGAGTACACCGACCCCCTCGGCGGGAGGTGGTTCGCCTCCTACCGGTTCATGGTCAACCTCCTCTACGCGCAGTTGCTCGTTCTGGACGTCTCACCGGCGGAGCGGCTGTTCCTGGCTCATGCCATCAGCGAGGCCGTGCAAGCGGTGACCGGTGTCTCGTGGCGCGAAATTCTCAAGCCAGGCGAGGGCACGGAGGCCGTTCGATGACCATGACCAGAACCCGTGCCCGGCTGCGGGGCGCTGTGCACGTCACCCCGGTCGAGGGGGGCCTGCTCTTCATCGGCTGGCAGGAAAGCCTGGTCGTGAAGGGTTCCCCCGCGCTTGCACGGTTGTGGGAGGCCCTCTTCCCCCACCTGCACGAGGGCGTCGCCCTCGACGAGCTGGTCGGGGCGCTGCCCGAGAGCGCCCGGGGCGCCGTAACGCAGCTGTTGGAGGAGCTCCTCGAAAAGGGGTTCCTGCTCGCCGAACCCTCTGCGCAACAGCGCCGGGCCCTCGTCCCGGAACACCCTGACCACGACCGGACCTTCGCGTTCCTCGAATCCGCGGCACCCGACCCCGTCGCTGCCTTCACCAGATTGCGCGAGCACCCGGTAGTGGTCCACGGGGAGGGGCCCGTGGCGCTCGCGGCGACCCGGTGCCTGCTGAACCTCGGGGCGGGGACCGTCTCGGCCACCGACCGCACCGTCGTGGCCGAACTCGGCGGCTTGGCCGAGGCGACGTCGGCCCGGCTGGACCACTCCGTGGACCTTTCAACGGACGGCGGGCCGGTCCGGTTGTTCGTCGACCCCGCCGTCCCGTACGCCGAGGACGCACCCTGGACCGGGGCCGCGAGCGTGGGCGTGGCCCAGATGGGCCGCTACGCCGTGATCGGCCCGGTGCGCTCCGCCCCCGAGGCCCCCGATCTCGGTTGGGCCCTGTACCGCCTGCATGCCCGGACGCCGGACGCCGAGCCGGCACCCGTCCCGTATGTGGCGGCCACCATGGCGGGCAACGTGGCCGCGCTCCAGGTCTTCTACCACCTGACCGGGGTGGTCACCGAGTACGACGGCATGGCCTACGTTCTGGACACCGAACGGCTCCAGACCACGTCCAGGCCGGTCTGGCGGGCAAACCCGGTGCGCGCCATCGCCCCGGACGAGGGCCCCTCCACCGCCACCGACCCCGACCGGCTGATCGACCTCTGCGACGACCGCACCGGCATCCTGCCCGAGGCCGTCCCGGGCGAGCTCCCGCAGATGCCGCTGGCCCTGGCCATGGCACGCCTCCCGGACCGGATCGACAGCGCCGCGGCCGCGTTCGGTTGGGCGCACACCGGCGACGTCGCCCGGTACCGCGCCGGACTGGAGGCCGCCCGCAACCTCGTCGGGGACCCGCCCGAGGAGCTCTGGCCGACGGGGCCCTCCGAGAGCGGGAACATCCGCCCTTCGCGAGCGGTGGCGTGCGCCGGCAGCGGCATCGAGGACATGATCGGCGACGGTGTCCAGCGGCTCCTGGCCGAGTGGATCTCGGATCCCGAAGAACGCGGGGCCCGGTTCGTCACCGAGAGCACGCACACCTTCCCCACCCGTGGGGGAGGGCGGATCGTCCCTTACGGCGACCCGTCTGTCGACGAGCGGCTGCGCTCCGCGCTCGGGCAGGCCGGGGTCGTGACGGACACGCGGCTCACCGTCGAGGTGAGCCGGCCCCGGTCCGCACCCGGGGCGGTCGCTCTCGTCGAGGTCTACGAGGATGGGCGTGTGCTCGCACGTATCGCACACGCCGACACGGGCTTCGCGGTCCTCTCCGCGGTACAGCACGCGGCCGCCGTGCTCCAAGCAGGCGGTGAACGGCCTCTCGTCCCCGTGCTCGCCGTGCCCCCGGGCGCCGTGAGAGACACGAGAGTGCCCGACTGGCCGGCCCGGGAGGTGCTGGCCTCGCTGTGCCTGCCCGGTGAGAGCCCTGTCGCCGGCCGGTGGTCGGCCGAACCCGCACTCGACATGGTCGGTTCCTTCGGCTGGGTGGGCGTGGCCCGTGAGGAGGACCGATGATGGAACCGACCACGTGGCTGGCCGGCTCGGGCGAGCTCTACGACACGATCGTCGACCGCCTCGTACTCGACGGCGGTGCGGTCGCCGTGGACTCCTTGGCCGAGGCGGTGGTGGCGGAGGGCGACACCGTGGTGCTCGCCCGTGACGGCTGGGAGCCGCAGCGGGACGCCGAGGAGCAGGCAAGGGTCCGTGGTGTGGCGAGGCTGCTGCCGCTACGCCTCATCGGTGACCTCGGCGTGGTGGGGCCGTGGGTCGTACCCGGCAGGCCCGGCTGCCAAGTCTGCGCGGAACGCCGACGCCACCTCTGGCGGCGTCAGAACTTTCGGGAGGAGCCACTGGAGGCACCCGTGCCCGGGCTCGCCTTCACCCGTGCGCACCTCGACCACTTCAGCCTCCTGGCCGAGCAGGCGCTCTCGGGAAGGTTGCTCGGCGAACGTGAGATCCACGTGGTGCGCGGCGACCTGACCAGTCACACGCACACGATGGTTCCGTTGCCCAACTGCCCCGGTTGCAGCGTTCTTCCCGTCGATTCAGCCGAACTCGCCGCCATGGCGCTCCAGCCCCGTCCCCAGTCCGACCCCGAGGCGTTCCGCGCCGAGACCGCCGGCCGTCCCCCCGAGCTCCTGCGAGCACAAATACACGACTGGCGTTACGGTCCCGTCGGCCACATCTTCCGCTCCGAGAACTCGGTGATGGCTCTGAGTAGTGCCGAGCTCGCGCTGCCCAGCGGTCACCCGGGGGAAGGGGGGCACGGGCGCGCGGCCACCTACGGCCGGGGCGAGACCATCGCCCTCTACGAGGCCATGGAACGGCTCGCTTCAGCCACCCCCCACGGAAAGCGCACCGTCGTCCGCGGGGCGGAGAACGAGCTGGACGAGGCCGTCGACCTCAAGGAACTCGGCCTCCACGACCCCCGGTGCTACTCCGACCCGCTCTTCGCCTTCCACCCCTATGACCCCGACGTGCCCACGGACTGGGTCTGGGGCTGGAAGCTGGGGGAGGGCAAACCCGTCCTGGTCCCCGAACACGTCGCCTATTGGAACATCGACGGCTGGGGCCGTACCGGGCACGCCCCGCGCTTCCTGTACGAGAGCTCCAACGGCTGCGCTTTGGGCGCCTCCCCGGAGGAGGCCGCCCTCTACGGCCTCTTCGAGGTCGTGGAGCGGGACGCTTTCCTGCTGACCTGGTACACGAAGCGCCCTGCGCATCCGTTGCGGGTGTCGGACGAGGAGGTCCCGGAACTGCGCGGCATGCGCGCCCTGCTCGACACCTTCGGCTACGACCTGTCGCTCTTCGACATCACCACCGAGATCGGTATCCCGGCGGTGCTCAGCCTGGTGGTCCGGCGCGACGACGAGGGACCGGTCGCGTTCTTCGCCGCGGGCGCGCACTGCGACCCCCGCCGCGCTGTCTCGTCAGCGGCCATGGAGGCGGTGACCAACGCGGTGATCCGTGAGCGGCTGCCGGAGAAGATGCGCCACGAGCAGGAGGAGAAGGCCCGGCCTCTGCTCGACGACCCGACCCGGGCACAGACCCTGCACGACCACACGGTCCTCTACAACTTTCCCGAGACGCGCCCGTGGTGGTCCTTCCTCGACCCGGACCGCCCAGCGCGGACCCTGTGGGAACAGTTCGGCGACTGGCGTGCCAGGTGGGTCCGCGACGACCTCACCGACGTCCTGCGCACAGCCGTCTCGGCGCTCACCGCCAACGGGCTGGACGCGATCGTCGTGGACCAGACCGACCACTGCCTCACCGATCCCAAACCCGCGACGGTGAAGGTCCTCGTCCCCCAAGCGGTCCCCATGACCTTCGGGCACGCCCACCGCCGTACCCGCCACCTGCGGAGGTTGACGCAGCTACCGTCCCGGCTCGGCTACCGCAGGGCGGACGAGCCGGCCGTCGACCCCGACCTCGTCCCGCCACACCCGTTCCCCTGAGGAGGCACCGATGGAAGCCTTGCAACATCCGTCCCCCTTCTCCCCGGGAACGGCGGACGGCCTACTGACCTTCGCGCTGCGCCAGGCACGTCCGGGGCAACTGGACATCGCGCCCGAGGGCGACGGACGCACACCCGTCCCGGTGCGCCCCACCGGCCGAGCCGTCGACCTGCCCCGCGGCCTGCACCGGCTGTTGTCCGGGGCCGCCTACCCCAACGGGACGGTGCCGGAGGCCACACCGGTCCTCCGCCGCGTCCTGGGAACCATCGCCGCATCGGGACCACAGCGTTTCGAGGTCCGCAGCGCCGTCAACCCCCACCGCGCCTACCCTGCCTCCCATTGCTTCTACACCGCACAGGTCTTCCTGCTCACCGATGGCGCCGCGTGGCACTACGACGTGGCCGGTCACAGGCTCTGGCCGGTCGGGCCCGGCCCCGTCGGGGACCTGGAACGCGAACTCGACGGAACGGGCGGCGCGGCCCTGGCCGTGATCGTCCATGTGCCGAGCCTGCCCCTGCGCTACCGGGAACTGCGATGGGCGCTGAGCCTGTGCGAGGCCGGACACCTCACCGAACTGCTGGCCGAGGTCGGGCACGCCCACGGGCTCCCGGTACGCGAGTACCCGTGCGACGGAGAAGCCCTGTTCGAACGGCTCGGGCTGGACCCCGGCGACGGTTGGATACAGGTGGGCGTCGTCGGGCTCGGCACCCGATCCACACCGCCCGAGGGGGCCGCCGGGCCGGTCCGGGAACGGGGCCGCTCCGGTGTGGCGGCGAGCACGTCGAACTGGGCGGAGGTCCTGTTCGAACGGTCGGCCGGCCGGGCCAACAAGGGGTTCGGGGCAGCGCCCGGGCCACTGCCCGAAGGGGTGGCGGAGGCCATCGGTCCGGCGCTGGAACAAGCTCTTGGCCCTGCCCCCCGTACCCCGGACCGGGGCGGAGCGGACGTCCTCCTCCTGGCGCAGCGTGTCCCGGGACTGGACCCGGGTTGCTACCGGGTACGCCCCGGCCTGTCCCCCGAGCGGCTCGGCCCGGGCCCCGGGATGGAGGCCGTACAGCGGGCCTACAGCTACCCGCCCACCCAGATGGACGTCGCGGGCTGCCCAGCGGCCCTGCTGTTCGTCCACGACTTCGAGGCCCAGGTCGCGGTAGGCGGGGAACCCCTGATGCGCGAGGCCCAGCGGCAGTTGGGAGCGGCGGCCCAGGCCGTGGGGATGGCCATGACCGCGCTGGGGGTCTTCCTGCGCCCCGCACGGAGTTTCGACCCGGACCTGCTCGCGGCCGCGTTCGGCCTTCCAGAAGCACGGCTGCCGAGCTACCTCGCTCTGCTCGGTGTCAACCGCTACACCGACCTACTCCTGGATGTGCGCCCATGAACCAGTCGCTCGAAGCAACGGCGGGAGCCGAACGGGAACAGCGGGACGGCCCCCGGCTGTGGCGTGCCCTGTACGCCTACTGCCACCGGGGCCGCGCCGCGACCGACAGGCTCGTCGTGGAGGCGGTGGCGCCCACCGCCAAAGCCCTGCGGGAGCAGGGGCACGTGGACGGCTGGTTCTTCATCCGTTACTGGAAGGGCGGCCCGCACGTGCGGGTACGTCTCTGCGGGCACGACCCCGAACGGCTCGGCACGGCTCTGCAGGCCATGCGTGAAGCTCTGGAGACGTTCCTGGCGCACTCTCCGCCGCCCGAGGAGGAACTCGAACCGGCGAACTACTACCGCCGGTTCGGGGTGGAAGGAGAAGAGGCCGAGGCGCTGGGCTGGTACCCGGACGGCGCCGTACGCGAGGCGGTGTACGAACCCGAGGTGGAACGGTACGGCGGGCCGGCGGCCATGGGCCTGGCCGAAGAACTGTTCCAGGTCTCCAGTGACGTCGCCGCCGCTGCCATCGCCCGTACGGAGGGGGAGAAGGAACGGACCGGTGTGGCCCTGGACCTGTTGCTCGGTTTCGTCGGGGCGCTTTACGACCGGTCCGCCGACGGGGTCCGCTGGCTGCGCGAGTACACCATCATGTGGCGCTACCTGGACCAGGTGGTGGCGGCCCGCTCCTCCGACGTGCGGGCCGCGGCCGAAGCCACGTTCGTCGGTTCCGCCCCGGCGCTGCTCGGTCGGCACGCGGCGTTGGCCGAGCGGGCACCGGGCGGTTACCGGTACTGGTGGTCCGCGGTCACGGCGACCATGCGAGAGCTGCGCGGGCTCGAACGGACGGAGGGGTTGACCGCGGGGCCGGAGGCGGTCATGGTCTCCCAACTGCACATGCTGGCCAACAGGTTGGGGCTCACGGCCTCGGACGAGGTCTACCTTGCGTGGCTGGCGTCCTTCGTCCTGTCGGCGCCCGGCCAGGCAGCACCGTCCTACTTCGACGACGACGCGGCAGCGGCTGACCGGGCTTACCACGAGTACAGCAAGTTCCGTCCCTCCGCCTTCCCCGCCCAGCGACCGAGGCCGGGCCGGCCGATCGTTCGGACGCTGGAATTCGCGAGTGACGAACCCCTTGAGCTGCCCCGGCCCGACCCGGACGCCCTGGCGTGCCCGCTGGCCGAAGCCATGGCCGGACGCCGCAGCGCCAGGGGCGGGTTGTCCGGCGAGGTCACCATCGAACAGTTGTCGACGCTCCTCGCCTTCGGCGCCGGGATCGTCGGCTCGGAGCCGTTCGAGGCCGGCGGCGAGACCATGCGGCGCGGCGTACGGGCCGCACCGAGCGCGGGGATGGCCTACCCGCTGATCCTCCGGGTCGTCCCGTTCGCGGTGCCGGGACTGCGCCCCGTCCTGTACGAGTACCTGCCGGAACGGCACTCGGTCCAGCAGGTGGGCGGACCCGTGGACAAGGACGCCCTCAGCCGTTGTTCGCCGTTCTTCGAGGGTGACAGGCCCCGGATCGACGTGGCACGGACCCCGCTGCTGCTGTTCGTCGGGGCCGACCTGGGAGGTCTGAGGCAGCGGTACGGCCTGCGCGCCCACCGCTTCGCGATGCTCGAGATCGGCCACATCGCCCAGACGCTCCTGTTGGCCGGTACCGCTCTCGGGCTCGCCTCGGTGCCGGTGGGCGGTTTCTACGACGACGCGGCGGCTGAACTCGCCCACCTGGACGGCTACGACGAAGTCCTCGGTTACCTGATCCCGGTCGCGGGCCGGGCAGGTACCGATGTTCCGCCCCTTGACGCAGGAGGTCCGCTCACATGACCCAGCGAACGAACGGAAGGCCGGACCCGGAACCCGGACCGGCGATGCTCCTGAGGGGGGTATCGAAGAAGTATGGAGAGCTCAGGGCCCTGAACAGTCTCGATTTCGAGGTCGGCCGGGGGGAGGTCTTCGGCCTCCTCGGCCCCAACGGCGCCGGGAAGACCACGCTCGTGGAGATCCTCGAAGGCCATATAGCGCCCACCACTGGGACCGTGGAGGTCCTCGGCATGGACCCGATGAAGGCCGGTGCCTCCGTGCGCGACCGCCTCGGCGTGGTGCCGCAGAAGGCGAGTTTCGAGCTCTATCTGACGGTGCGTGAACACATCGCGCTGTTCGGCGGCTATTACAGCCGTTCCTATCCCGTCGACGAAGTGATCGAGCTCGTGGGCCTGGAAGCCAAGCGCAACACCAGGACGGGGCGGCTCTCCGGCGGTCAGCAACGGCGGCTCGACCTGGCCCTGGCCCTGGTGGGCGATCCCGACGTCGTCTTCCTCGACGAACCGACCACGGGCCTGGACATCGAGGCACGGGACCGGTGCTGGGAGACGGTGGGCGCACTGCGTGCGGTAGGCAAGACGGTTCTCATCACCACGCACAACATGGACGAGGCCCAGCGCCTCTGCGACCGCGTCGCGGTGCTCCACGAGGGGAACGTCGCCGCTATCGGAGAGCCCCAGGCGCTCCTTCCGGACGAGCGCGGCGGAACAATCTCCTACCGCGACGGCGGTGCGGGGACCAGCGCACTGCCGCCCGAACTGGCCCAGCGTGCCCGTGAGACCGCCGGGCGGGTGCTGCTGCACACCACCGAGATGACCAGGGACCTCAACGAGCTGACCCAGTGGGCGGTCCGCAGCGGAGTGGAACTGCCCGACCTCCAAGTGCGCCGCCCCGAACTCGAAGAGCTCTACCTGTCCATCCTGGCCGACCGGGAGCGGAGCACCCAACGGAACGGAGTCCTCTCGTGAGCGCACCGACCACCCCTGCGGTGACCCTGCCGTCGCCGGTCCCCAACCACCGGACCGGTAAGATCCGCCTCCTGCTGCACGACATGCGTTTCGGGCTCATCACCGCCGGGCGCACCCCGTTCCCGCTGCTCATCGCGCTGTTCTTCCCCCTGTTCTTCAACGTCATGTTCAACCTGCTCCAGTCGGGAGAGACGGTCGGCGGGACGGCGGCGGTTCAGAGCACCACCGCGGCGATCATCGTCTTCATCATCACCGCGGCCGGGTACTTCAACATGGCCACGGGGATCGTTATCGCGCGTGAGAAGGGCGTACTCAAACGTGTGCGCCAGACCCCCATGCCGAAGGTGCTGCACATGGGTAGCCGCATCGGGGGCTCGGTCCTCCTGAGCGGAGCCTCCATCGTGATCATGCTCGCGGTCTCCCTGCTGGCGTTCGGCCTCGAACTCCGGCCCGCCGCACTGCCGAGCCTGGTCATCGTCTTCCTCCTCGGCAGCGTCGCCTCGTGCGCGATGGGCCTGGCGGTGACCAGGCTGATCCCGAGCGTGGAAGCGGCTCTGATGGTTTCGACCGCGACGTTGTTCCCGCTGCTGTTCGTCTCCGGGGTCTTCTTCCCCCTGCCCCTGCCCGGCCCCGTGCAGACCGTCGTCGACCTGCTGCCGTTCGCGCCGATGGTCGAGGCCACACGCACGGCGCTGGACCCCGCGGCAACCGGGCTCGCCCTCGACCTACCGAGCCTGGCGATCATCGCGGTCTGGGGGGCGGCGGCGATCCTGGCCGCTCTGAAGACCATGCCCTGGGAGCCCCAGAACTGAAGTCCGGAGGGGCCCTTCGCGGGCCCCGACCGGACCCGGTGCGATGCAGGACACGCCAGGAGAGGAAGACAGGGATCATGTCGTTCGAGTCGGTGAGCGCCGTCGCCGGGATGGTGACCCAAGCGGTGCTCTGGCCCGTGGCCCGGTTGTTCGAGCCTCTGCCGGGAGGTCTTGCCTGGGGCTGGTCGGTACTGATCACGGGGGCCCTGTGGCGGGTGCTCACCTGGCCGTTCCTCGTGCGTTCGGCCAGGGCACGGATCACCCGGCAGTACGTCGCCTCGGTCATCACCGGGGGGAGGGACCCCCGCGACCGGGACGTGCGCGCGGAGGTCGCATCGGGGGTCCGGGCCGAACTCGACCTGCTCGGGCTGCGGAGCAGGGCGGCCACGGCCGCAGGGATCGTACAGGCGCTGCTCGTGGTGAGTATCGCGGTGTGGAGCCGTACCGGCGAAGCCGCCGGGAGCGCCTCCTTCTACGGTTTGCCGAGTCTGGCCGTATCGCCCGTCACGCTCGGTCCGGGCGGATGGGCGTGGGCGCTGTGCCTGGCCGTCGCGGCCACGGCCACAGGCGTGGCGGTGATGAGGGCGGCCGGGGTCACCGACCGCCGACAGCGGTTCCTCACCACTCGGATCTCTCCGGTCGTCTTCCTTTCGCTCGGCCTGTTCCTCCCCGCGGCCATGGTGCTGCCCTTCGCCGGAACCATGGTGCTCAACCTGGCCGCCGCGCTCGTGGCGACCAGGGGTGAAGAACCGATCGTGAGCTCCTCGTTCCGGGAACGCCCCCGCGGCGTCCCGGAAGGGGGTGCGACATGAGCAGGGTGGGAAGACTCCTCGTGGCGAGGCTGCGTCGCGACGATTCGGCCGGCGTGTCCTTCGCCGCCGACCTGGACACGGCTGAGGCGTGCGCGCGGGCCGCCGTCTCGGGAGCCCCGGTCCGTCTGCTCCTGACCCGTCCGGTCGGCACGATCGACGAGTGGGCGGCGGCGATGCTCCGGCAACGGCCCCGAGCCGTTGCCCTGTTCGCCGACGCTCGGACGCACGAGGCCGCCGCCCAGACGGCGGCGCGGTTGGCCGGTTCGGGCGTTTCCGTGACCACGGGGACGGTCGATGCGTCGGCCGGTCACGTCGTACGTGGGAGTGGAGAGGGGGCCGATGAACTCTTCGCGCACGGGACGGCCCCTGCCTCCCCCTACCGACACGGGGTCGTCCCGGTCCGGCTGGCAGAGACGGTCGGGGTGCGGGTGCGCGCCGAAGCGTCGGGCCTTCGCCCGATGGAGGAGGTCGTAGCGGACCTGGACCACATCGCCGGACGCGCGACCGCCCCCATGTCCGTGCCGCTCATCGGTGGGCAGGGGGCCGACCTGGGCGGAGGTGACCTGGCCCGGGCCCTCACCTCGGGTCTGCACCGGTTCGCTCGGCGCGGTGTCACCGTCGAGCCCCGGCTGTCGGCCACCGCTTTCGACGGCCCGTCGGCCCGCGACCTGGCCGGGGTCGGGTTCCGGAACATCACGCTGACCTTCTCCCCCGGGGCCGGGGCTGCGCAAAAGGTGCGCGGGGCGCTCTCCTCCTGCGCGGCGTACGGGCTCCTCCCCAGGATCATGATCCTCGTGCCCGAGGGCGAAGAACCCCGTGCGGCCCCCGGTGTGGCCGAACTCCTGAGGGCCGTGCCCGACGCCGACGTGGACACCGACCTCGTGGGGCTCCGGCGCTTGGCGGGCGCGGGGGCGTTGGCCGGGGTGTCCCCGTGGAGTTCGGCGGTGGTCCGGTTACGCCGCCGTCGCCGTGAGGACGCGGCAGGGGTACGCCGGTCCCACACCGGCAGGTACCACCGGGCCCCCGTCACCGCCGCGCCGCACCACCTGTGGTGGGAACACCGCCGGCCCCCGTCGGAACACCGGGCGTGGATCGGGTCGGCGGTCGCCTCGGGCGGTTCCGTGGTGGTGCCCGGAGGCAGCACCGAGACGACCGCCGCCCACGTGCCAGTGGTCGCCGCATCGTCCACCGTGGTCGCGTACGCGAAGGCCGAGCGGCCCTTGCGTGCGGGGCACCTCCTGCACATCGGGTCCCCCGCCGACGCGGATGACCTGCTCACGGACGCGGAACTCGCGTGGCGGGAAGGCGCGCTCGGCGTCCGGCTCTTCCAGCCCGAGGTGCAGATCTCGGGTTTGTGCCGGGTCGGTGCCGGCCCGTGCGCGGGTGCCGCGGGGCTGAGGCTCTTCGTCGACCCGGACGGCCTGGTGCGTACGGGCTCCGGTGGTCCCGTGGTCGGCACCGTCGGTGACGATCCCGCCCGACTGCGCGCCGCCGTTCGCGCCATCGCCCCGCAGGAGGACCAGGGCCGGGACGACGGATGCCGTTGTCGTCCGGCGGGGTGGCCCGCACGGAGGGACCCCGTTCCCCCTTGGCTGGACCGGGTGCTAGGCGCCGCGGCGGCCGTGACCGCGCTCAGCGGCGAGTTCCCCGAACTCGCCCGCGGCGGCATGGGCGGACTGCGGATCAGCGGCTGCGGCGGGCCGATCACGCACACGGCGGACTCCGCCCACCGGTGGAGTAACGGGGCGGTGCTGCTCCGCCACCGGGCCACTTTTTACCTGTACGCGGGCGACACCGGGCGCTGCCACCGGGTCTCTCCGTCCCTCGCCCTGCTCACCGAGGTGAGGTGGGACCTGGGGGAAGCGGCCCGCGAACACCTCGTCCGACAGCACGGACTCGGCCGGGCCGACGCCGATGAGGCCTTGCGGCGGAGCGGGCAGGCCCTGCACGGACTCGTCGGTCCGGACATGCCCGATGCGATGAGGAGAGCGACATGACACACACGGTGGGAACCGACCCGGCTGATTACCCCTTGTGGCACCCGATGACGCAGATGCACGGATACCTCAGGGCCCCGGTGACGATCACGGGCGGCCACGGCTCGTGGGTCACGGACGACAGTGGACAGGAGTACGTCAGCGGCAACGCCGGACTGTGGAACATGCACTGCGGGTACGACGAGCCGCGCATAGCCGATGCCCTCAGGGAACAACTCGACCGCCTCGCTTACGGCACGCTCTTTCGCTACGGGAACGACCCGGCGCTCCTATTCGCGCGTCGGTTGGTGGAGATCGCCCCGGCCCCCGACCTGACCCGTGTCTACTACGGGACCTCGGGTGCGAGCGGGGTGGACGCCGCACTCAAACTGGCCCGCCGGTACCAGAGGTTGATCGGACGGTCGGCCCGCCGGACCGTCGCGGCCCTGGCCGACTCCTACCACGGCACCCTCTACGGCCCCGCGTCCGTCACCGGTGAAGACCTCGAACAAGAGGAGTACGGGGTCGACCGGTCCTCCGTCCTGCACGTGCCCACCCCGGTGGACGCCGCCGGTGCGGCCGCCTCGTTGGAAAGGCTCACAGCCGAGAGTGACAGCCTGGCCGCCGTCATTGTGGAGCCGATCCTCGGCTCGGCCGGTGTCGTCGTCCCCCACGCCGACTTCTTCCGAGGGCTGACGGAGCTGTGCCGTACCCACGACATCTGCCTCATCGCCGACGAAGTGGCCACAGGGTTCGGCCGTACGGGCCGAATGTTCGCCTCGGAGTGGTTCGGCCTCTCCCCGGACCTGCTCGTGATGTCCAAGGGCATCAACAGCGGTTACCTCCCCATGTCGGCCGTCCTCGTCCACGAACGGGTGTGGGCCGCCTTCCACGACAGCGGAACCTCGTTCCTGAACGGTGAGACCCAGGCCGGCAACCCGTTGGCCTGCGCCGCGGCCTTGGCCACCCTCGACGTGATCGAGGCCGACGGCCTGGTGGAGCGGTCCCTGCGCACGGGCGAGGACCTGGCCGCACGGCTGACCGCGCTCGCCCCCAGAGCCAGGGGGCAGGTCCGCAGGGTCACCGGTCGTGGCCTCATGATCGGTGTCCACTTGGAGGGAAGGTCTGGACCCATCACGATGGCCGAGACCAACGCCCTGGTCGAACGCTTCCGGTCCCTCGGCGTGCTCGTGCACCCTTCGCCGTTGGGGTTCAGCCTGTTCCCACCGCTCGTGATCGAGGACCAGGACATCGAGCTGGTCCTCGGGTCCGTCGGCCAAGTCTTCGACGAACTGGAACTGTGATGACGACCGCACCACAGCACACCGAAAGCCTTCGGAGCGCGGGCTCGGCCCGCCCCTTCACCTGGCGAGTGCCGACGAGATTACGTTTCGGTACGGGCGTCAGTGACGAGATAGGACCGGAAACGGCTGCGCTCGGCGGAACCCCCGCGATCGTCGTCGACGCCCGTTTCGGCGCCACCGAGCGCGGTACCGGACTCCTGTCGTCGATGTCGGTGCACACGGAGCCTCCCCTGGCGGTCGTCGACGTCACCGGCCCGCCCACGTTCGACAGTGTCGAACGTGCGGTGCGGGCGGTCGCCGGGGCCGGCAGCGACACCGTCGTGGGCATCGGCGGCGGCAGCGCGATGGATACCGCCAAACTGGCCGCCCTGATGGTGACCAACCCCTGGTTGCTCTCCCCCGAGCAGTGGTCGGCAGGGCCACTGCTCGACCTGGACGAGGCGCCGTCGGTGAATCCACGGCCCGCTCTGCCCACGCTCCTGATACCCACGACCGCCGCGACCGGCTCCGAGGCCAACGGCGTTGCCGCCCTCTCGCACGCGAAACGCAGGCGCCTCCTCGTCTCCGGGCATCTGCTGCCCAGCTGCGCTCTGATCGACCCCGACCTGACCTCCACCCTGACCGGGGCGGCTCTCGTCGAGGGCGGTGTCGAGACACTCGCCCGGATTCTGTGCCCCTACCTGGCCGGGGACGACGCCCTCGATGTCACGGACGGGCTCGCGGAGACGCTCATCGCGCGGTGCATGTCGGCCGTCGACCGGCTGTACCGCTCCCCGGAGGACGGCGCCGCCCGCGCCGAGTTGGCCTGGACGGTCACCGTCTCGGCCAGTCACCTGGCTGGGCTGGGGCGGGGGCGCTGGGCGCATGTGCTCTGGTACCTCCAAGACGCGGTGTGCACCGAGGCGGGCGTGCCCAAGGGAAGGGCCATGTCGGCACTGTTTCCCGCGTACCTGCGTGAGATCCGCTCAGAGAGCGGACTCGGTGCGCGTTTCGGTTCGTCGGCGCGCATGCGCCGGCTCGAATCGGTTCTGTCCCCTCTACTCGGCGCGGGCCCGGGATTGGAAGAGTCGCTGCCCGGACGTCTGGGCGCATGGGAGATGCCGCGCGGCCTGACGGACCTCGGTCTGAACGCTTCCGCGCCCGGGCGGCTCGCCGCGCACGCCCATGAGGGGTGGAGCGGAGCGGGTCGGCTCTCCGGTGTGGACCGTGCCGTACTCAAAGACTTCTACCGGAGCGCAGGCCGGGTCCCTTGACCCGTACCGGCTCCGAAAAACCGAAGGGAAAGGAGGTGATTGGGATGCAGAAGGTGGAGATTGGTTTCGGCGACTTGGACCTGGAGGACCTGTCGTTCGATGCCGTTGAGGTTGCCACGGTGCGTGATGCTGTGGCGTTGCCGGAGACGGGTGCTTCGTCGGGTGCCAGCTCGTGTGACTCGTGCTCGTGCTGCGCGGTGACCTCGTGCTGCTCGTTGACTTCGACCTGATGGGTCGGGGTGTCGGGATCGTTTGTGGAGGGAGGTGATTGGGATGCAGAAGGTGGAGATTGGTTTCGGCGACTTGGACCTGGAGGACCTGTCGTTCGATGCCGTTGAGGTTGCCACGGTGCGTGATGCTGTGGCGTTGCCGGAGACGGGTGCTTCGTCGGGTGCCAGCTCGTGTGACTCGTGCTCGTGCTGCGCGGCGACCTCGTGCTGCTCGTTGACTTCGACCTGAGGTCACTGAGTGAAACGGTGGTTCCGGGACGGTGCAAGCGTCCCGGAACCACCTTCCTGTGATGGAACCACACCGTTGATCCACGCGGGCCACTACGCTCCGAAGTAAGCGCGGTGCGATCCCGGTACCGCGTGGCGGCCCTCATGCGTGCACGAGAGACCGACCCCAGCGGCAACGAGGGAGCGGACACCATGACACCGGTGATTGCGGTTCACGTCGTGTCGGGACTACTGGCGGTCTTCGTTGGCGGAGTGGTCCTGTTGCTGCCCAAAGGCACCCGCCTGCACAGATACGCCGGCCGCACGTACGCCGCGGGCATGGTGGCCATGCTGGTCAGCTCGTTCGGTATCGCATCGGCGGAGGACGCCTTCTTCGGGGTTTTCCACGCGGTGTCGATCGCCGCGACCCTCCTTTTGGCCGCCGGGCTCTCGCTGCCCGTCCTGCTGCGCGGGAAGGTCGGGAACTGGCTGCTGTGGCACCAGCGCCTGATGTCCACCTCGTACCTGACCCTGGTGCTGACGATGGTGGGGCAGTTCTTCGATTCGTTGCCGTTGCCGCACGTCGTCCTCAACATCGTCGTCTTCCTCCTGGCGCCGGCGGTGGTCGGCTTCACCCTGATCGTGCGCTCCGGGCAGCGGACCCCTTCGGTCCCCGGGCCGCGTCCGGGGGCCGAAGTTCCGTAGGTCCGCGGGTCACGTGTAACGCTTCCCCTCGTCCCGCCGGTAGGCCCACACCGCGAGCGCAGCCGTCAGCACCGTCCACCCGATGAACGAGGGGGCCGCCCAGAACGAGACATCCTGGCCGGTCACCGCCCAGAGCACCATGTCACGGACAGCTCGCGTGGGGAGTGCGATCGACGCCGAGTCGACCCAGCCGGGGAGCATCTCCGGAGGGAGGAAGAGCCCGCCCACGAACGCCATCGGGAACATGATCCCTTGGGCCACCGGCAGAGCGGCCTTCATCGGCATGGAGTAACCGATCGCGAGGCCGCCGAAGAGGAACGGCAAGGAGCACAGGAGCACGACCAGGAAACCGAGGATGAGCCGGCCCGGGCTCGCGGTGGCCTCCGTGAGGAGGGGCGCGATGATCAGCACCGGAATCACGGCCATGACGACGAAGGCCATTCCGTTCATGATCCTCCCGGACATCCGGGACATCGCCCCCACCGGGAGGGAACGCAGGAACGGCTCCCAGGAGCGGCTCCGCTCCTCAGCGACACCGACCCCGAAGTTCAGGAGGCAGGCGTTCATCACGGCGAAGACGGTTAGTTGGATCGTGGCTGCCGTGGCCGCGCCGGGGTCACCGGAGATGGCCTCGTTGGGCAGTACGAAGAAGAGCAGGAGGACGGCGGGGAAAGCGACGTTGAAGACCAGGGCGATGGGTACGCGCACAGTCTCCAGGAACAGGATTCGTGCGTGGTTGAGAGCGAGGGACATCTGGTTCTCCTACCGGTCGGTGGGGGCCGGCCCCTAGGCCGCAGCGCTCGTGGATCCGTCGATCTTCAGGAACGCGTCCTCCAAGGTGGGGCGGCGCACCTCCAAGTGCGTGAACTCGACCCCGCTGTGGATCAGTTCGCGGACGAATTGGTCGGAGTCGCCCGTGCGGATGGTGTGGAGGTCACCCGTCTGCTCGTGGTGCTCGATTCCGGGCAGCTCGGGGAGTCCGGGCGCTGTGAAACGGACCTCCTGCATCGTCACGGACGCCTTGATGGAGTCCAGGTCGCCGTCGGCGACGATCCCGCCCGCACCCAGCACCACGATCCGTTCGGCGAGCGCTTCGATCTCCTCCAGGTAGTGGCTGGTGAGCACGATGGTCCCGCCCTTGGCCGCGTGCTCGCGCACGCCTTCCCAGAGCGCTTTGCGCGCCTCCACGTCCAGGCCCGTGGTGGGCTCGTCCAGGAGCACCAGCCGGGGCCGTCCGATGAAGGCCAGCGCCACCGCGAGCCGACGCTGCTGCCCGCCGGACAAGCTTCCGGCCTGCCGTCGCTCCAGGTCACTCAGGCCGAACTGCTCCAATATCTCCCCGGAGGGGACGGGGGAGTGGTAGTGCCGAGCGACGAAATCGGTGAACTCGCGGACGCGCAGGGTGTCTGGCAACCCGGTCTGCTGCGGGGTCATGCCCAGGTGACGGCGCCGGGAGGCGTCGGTGGGCGAACCGCCGAACAGCTCCACCCGGCCCGTGGAGGGGCGGCGCAACCCCACCAGCAGGTGGAGCAGGGTGCTCTTGCCGGCACCGTTGGGCCCGAGGAGCCCCAACGTGGTTCCGGCGGCGACGTCCAGGTCGACGTGATCCAGGGCGACCGTCGAACCGTAGTACCGCGAAACATCGATCAGTCGTGCGAGGTGTTCCGTCATTCTGGTTTCCTCACTTCCGTGGTGTCTTCGGCCCAGGTCCGGTGCCGTCGAGCAGGTCGCGGAGCGTGTCCACGTATGCCTCCAGAGCTCGTCTGCCTGCCTTCGTCAGAGAGAGGTAGGTGACCGGTGCACGTTTGTGGTGGGTCTTGAGGACATCGACGTAGTTCGCGTCCTCCAGCTTGCGGATGTGGACCGACAAGTTCCCCGCGGTCATCCCGAGGAGCTGCTGCAAGCGTGAGAATTTCATCTGGTCCCCGTACGGGAGCTCTTGGAGCGAGACCATCACTCGTAGGCGTGCCTGCGCGTGGATCACGGGATCGAGTTCGGGCAACGAGTTCATGAGTGGACCCCGATCTTGCGGGCAGGTCGGCTACTGGGGCTTGTGGCCACGACGCCGGAAGAGGATGTGAAGGCCGGCGCCCACGAGGAAACCGCCGCCGCCGGCCAGCGACAGCACCAGGTAGGCCGTGGGCATGCCCGTCAGCATCGCCGTGGTGTCCGTGAAGACGATCCATGCTCCGAGCAGGAACTGGAGCCGCGCGCGTTCGAGCGCGGCCGAGGTCATGTAGACCAGCCCTACGACGAGTAGGGAGAGGGCGGGCAGGGAGAGGGCCGTGACGGATTCGGGGGCGCCGGCGCGAAAGAGTGCCAACGTGATCGTCAGCGCCCCGCCGAAGCCGAGCAGATAAGTCCAGCCGAGCATCGAGTTGGCCGTGGCGGAGACGCCGCGCAACCCTCGGGTCACACGCGAGGTGTGCGTGGCCGTGACGGTCAGAGCCATGAGGATGAGCGCGAAGAGGACGAGTCCCGCCACGACCGCCGGGACCGAGTCCAGTGCCGTGCGCTGGAGGTAGAGCCCCCCGAAGCCGAACAGGAACGCAGAGCCCCACACCCCGTAGATGAGCCGCCAGTCGAGTGAGAGCTCGTCGTTCGCCGCGGCCCGCTGCTGCTCGACCAGGGCCAAGGTTTCAGCGGGTGGGAGGAACTCACCTTCTTCCTCGTCGGGACCGGGCATCTCGGGACCGGACATGGTCTCGCCTCTTCGTTCGGTCGAGTTCAGAAGACAAACAACTTTATAACACAAACTAGTTGGTGGAACAATAGACAGGTCCGGTGCTGAAGTGTCGGAACAACGCAGAACACCAGGGGGTCAGCGGTGCGGACACCGGCGGGCCGTTCGTCCGGGATCCCGGATACCTCTCCGGTCAGCCGCGGAGCCGTACGTGTGGTTTCCGAGCACGGCGGTGCGGCCGGGGCGGGCGTGCCCGTTCAGGACGGCGCCTCCCGGCTCCGGGGGCGCCCCCGGAGCCGGGCCCGGGGCCAGAGGGTCCTGTCACCGGACCACTGAAGGCATCACGAGGGCGCCCCTTTGAACGGACCGCCCGGAGGCGGGGCAGGGTGGTGTGCCGGTCAGTGCGTGCCCTCGGGCCTGGGCGGCAGCGCCCGGGTTGCGGGCCGCAGTAGCGGTGTCTTCTCGTTCGTCCCGTCGGAACAGGAGCAGGTCGTGGCCAGGTAGCCGTTCTCGCAGGCATAGGTGTGCATCTGGGCCCTGGTGGTGAGCCCGAGCTTCTGCTTGAGCGCCGAGCGGACGGACTCGGTGGTCCTGTTGCTGATGTGCAGTCTCTGCGAGACCTCCGAGGTGGTGTGCCCGGTCGCGATGAACCGGAGCACATCGGTCTCACGTTCGGTGAGTTCGCAGGTCAGGCGCCTTTCGACCAGTTGGGTGCTGAGTCGGGGGTCGATATAGGTACCCCCGTTGGCGACGGTGCGCGCGGATTTGACGATTTCTTCAACATCGGCATCCTTCGTCATGAACCCACGAACTCCGCACTCCAGGGCGAGATGGAAGCTCTCCTGGATCCAATAGGCGGAGAATGCCATGACGGGTACGGTGCGCGAAGCGCTTCTAATGTCCGGCGAGACATCTTCTCCGGTGAATCGCATCTCTGTGACGAGGATGTTGAGCGGGCGTTCTCGGACGATATGCAATATCTGCTCGGGGTCGGCCTCCACTTCAGTGACAGTGAAACCACTGACCTGTTCGAATAAAGCCCGGAGTCCCAACCGCGTCAGAGTGAGGTGATCTCAGTGACTGGGAATCTGCAGGAACCCGACAATCAAGACGAGGGGTGCATTCATGGGTGAACTTTCGTTCCCCTGACACAGGCGT
>NZ_JBSHCT010000014.1:135477-198289 GCF_053615935.1 Nocardiopsis sp. NPDC055879 | reverse complement strand
TTTCGGCTTTGCGTTTTCGCCTGTCGGTTTGAACGCTGGGCTTTTGAAGCGACTCTTCGAGTTTACATGCTCCGAGCACCGCTCGAACCAGGCTGTTGTGAAGAGGTGAGACCGGCCCGCCCGCAGAGATTTCCGCGTTCGTTTCGCTCGGTCTTCACCAACTGTACCCCTGGGTGTGAGTGCTCGTGACAGGTTCGGGAAACCTTGTCGGTGTCCTGGCTTACACACCCCGCATCGAGAGGTCCCACCCCGCGCCGCTGCCCCTCACAGCTTCTCGATCGGCGCGTACTTGACGAGGAAGTCCTTCTCCCCGATGTCGGCGCCGAAGTCGATGCGGGCCTTGGTCTTGTCACCCGCCCCGTCGACGAGTTGGACGCGGCCCATCCCGAAGGAGTCGTGGTTGACGAGGTCTCCGACGCTGAGAGTGGGCGCCTCCTTGGCGACCTTCTTCCGGCCACCACCGAAGGTTCCTCCGAAGCCGCCACCCCCACCGAAGCCCCCACGACCACCGCCGATGCTGCGGCTGGGCGGCGCGGCCAAAGTGGACTCGGCCCGCTTCCAGTCGAGGAGGTCCACGGGGATCTCGTCGAGGAAGCGGGAGGCCGGGTTGTAGGAGGGCGTTCCCCAGGCGCTGCGCACCGCGGCCCGGCTGACGTACAACCGTTCCTGTGCGCGGGTGATGCCCACGTACGCCAACCGGCGTTCCTCCTCCAGCTGGGTCTTGTCACCCAACGTGCGGGTGTGCGGGAAGATCCCGTCCTCCATGCCGCTGAGGAAGACCGCGGGGAACTCCAGTCCCTTGGCCGCGTGCAGGGTCATCAGGGTGACCACGCCGCCCTCGTCGTCCTCGTCCGGGATCTGGTCGGTGTCGGCGACCAGGGCGACGCGTTCGAGGAAGTCCACGAGGGTGGGTTCGCCCGGGTCGATGCCCTGGTTCTCCTCACCTTCCAACAGCGCCTCGTCCTCGATGAGCGCCGCGAAGGTGTTCTCGAACTCGCGGGCGACGTCGACGAACTCCTCCAGGTTCTCCACCCGGCTCTCGTCCTGGATGTCCTTGGACTCGGTGAGTTCGGACAGGTATCCGGTCTTGCCCAGCACCATCTCGACGATCTCGGCGGGCGTGCTGCCCGGCACCCCGGCGGCGAGTTCGTCGAGCAGCGCGGTGAAGTTGCGAATGGCGTTGGCCGAGCGGGTGGCGATGCCGGGTGCCTCGCCGACCCGGCGCAGCGCCTGGGAGAACGTGATCCGCTCGCGCGCCGCGAACAGCTCGATGGACTCCTCGGCACGGGCCCCGATGCCGCGCTTGGGCACGTTGAGGATGCGGCGCAGGCTGACGGTGTCCTCGGGGTTGGCCAGCACCCGAAGGTAGGCCAGGATGTCCCGGATCTCCTTGCGCTCGTAGAAGCGCACCCCGCCGACGATCTTGTACGGCAGGCCGGTTCGGATGAACACGTCCTCGAACACACGGGACTGGGCGTTGGTCCGGTAGAACACCGCGACCTGACTCGGCTTGACGATGCCCTCGTCGGTGAGCTTGTCGATCTCCCCCACCACGAACGCCGCCTCGTCGTGTTCGTTGTCGGCGACGTAGCCGATGATCCGGGGCCCCTCGCCCTGTTCGGACCACAGGTTCTTGGCGGGCCTGCCCTCGTTGCGGTCGATGACCGTGTTGGCGGCGGACAGGATGTTCTGGGTGGAGCGGTAGTTCTGCTCCAGCAGGATGGTGCGCGCGTTCGGGAAGTCGCGTTCGAATTCGAGGATGTTGCGGATGGTCGCGCCGCGGAAGGCGTAGATGGACTGGTCGGCGTCGCCCACCACGCACAGTTCGGCGGGCGGGACCACGGTCGTGTCGGAGTCCTCGGCCGCGCCCACGAGTTCTCGCACGAACACGTACTGGGCGTGGTTGGTGTCCTGGTACTCGTCGACCATGACGTGTCGGAAGCGACGCCGGTAGTACTCGGCGACGTCCGGATACATCTGGAACAGGTTGACGGTGACCATGATCAGGTCGTCGAAGTCCATGGCGCCGGCCTCGTGGAGACGGCGCTGATACAGCCGGTAGGCCTCGGCGAGCTTCTTCTCCTGCTCGTTCTGGGCCTGCTCCGCGAAGGTGTCGTAGTCGATGAGCTCGTTCTTGAGGTTGGACACCTGGAAGCTGAAGGACTTGGGCGGGAACCGCTTGGGGTCCAGGTCCATCTCCTTGCAGACCAGCTGCATGAGCCTGGCGGCGTCCGACGCGTCGTAGATGGTGAAGCTGCTCGGGTAGCCGAGTCGGTGCGCCTCCCGACGCAGGATGCGCACGCACGCCGAGTGGAAGGTCATCGTCCACATGGTGTTGGCCGCGCGGGTACCGAGGAGCGCCTCGATGCGTTCCTTCATCTCGGCGGCGGCCTTGTTGGTGAAGGTGATCGCGAGGATCTCCCCGGGGCGCACCCCGCGTTCGGCCATGAGGTGGGCGATGCGGTGGGTGAGGACACGGGTCTTGCCCGATCCCGCGCCCGCGACGATCAGGAGCGGAGAGCCGGAGTGCGTCACGGCGTCGCGCTGGGGACCGTTCAGACCTTCGAGAAGCTGCTCTTGGGAGGACACGCTCTCCAGGTTACGACCGACCGGTGACGGTCGGGTCCACCCCCACCGAAGGCGCCCTAGTCTGGTTTCATACCGGGTGCGTACTTTTCCCACCCGGCTCATGTCTGTTTCGGGGGGAGATCGGTCTTGGCTGACCGGAAGACCACGCGTGTGTTCGTCGACTGCGACCCGGGGATCGACGACGCCGTCGCACTCGCGTACCTGGCGGCGCGGCCTGAGGTGGAGATCCTCGGTGTCGGCGCCGTGTTCGGCAACAACACCGTGACGGTGACCGCGCGCAACGCGCTGCGACTGTTGGCGCTGTACGGCCGCCCCGACGTACCGGTGGCGGTGGGCGCCGGACGTCCGTTGGTGCAGGAGCCGCGACTGGCCGAGCACGTCCACGGCGGCAACGGGCTGGGGGACGTCGAGCTGCCCGAACCCGAGTGCGAGCCGGTGGCGGAGTCCGCCGCCGAGCTGCTGGTCCGACTGGCCAGGGAGAACCCGGGCGAGTTGGACGTGTTGGCCGTGGGTCCGCTCACCAACCTGGCGATCGCGATCGGCCTGGAGCCGCGGTTGCCCCAGCTGGTGCGCCGGCTCGTGGTGATGGGCGGCGCCGTCGAGGTGCCGGGGAACGTGGGTTCGCACGCGGAGGCGAACATCGTGAACGACCCCGAGGCGGCCGAGGTGGTCTTCGCCGCCGGGTTCGACCTGGACCTGGTGGCGTTGGACATCACCATGAAGACGGTGGCGACCTCCGACTGGTTGGACCGGCTCAAGGAGGTGCCCGGGGAGCGGGCGGAGCGCACCTCGGCGTTCCTGGACTTCTACGCCGAGTTCTACAAGGGCATCTTCGGGGTGCGCCAGTGCGCCATGCACGACCCCTTGGCCGCCGCCGTGCTGGCCGACCCACACCTGGTCACCGAGGTGTTCGAGGCGCCGATCCGGGTTGAGCTGACCGGTTCGCTGACCCGCGGCATGACCGTGGCCGACCGGCGCCCGCGTCCGGGGCGGGACGAGCGTCGCGTCACCCGCGTGATCACGTCGGTCTCCGGTGACGAGTTCCTGGACCGGATGTTGGACTCGCTGCGCTGATCGGGTCTCGCCCGCCGCGGGTCGGTCAGACCAGGCGGCGGGCGGTCGCCCAACGGCTCAGTTCGTGCCGGTTGGACAACTGGAGCTTGCGCAGCACCGAGGACACGTGGGTCTCCACCGTCTTGACGGAGATGAAGAGCTCCTTGGCGACCTCCTTGTACGCGTAGCCGCGGGCGATGTGCCGCAGGACCTCGCGTTCGCGCTGGGTGAGGCGGTCCAGCTCGGGGTCGACCGGGGGCGCGTCGGTGGCGGAGAAGGCGTCCAGCACGAAACCGGCCAGGCGTGGTGAGAACACGGCGTCTCCGTCGGCGACCCGGACGATGGCGTTGGACAGGTCCTTGCCGGAGATGGTCTTGGTGACGTAGCCGCGAGCGCCGCCGCGCACCACTCCGATGACGTCCTCGGCCGCGTCGGAGACCGACAGGGCGAGGAACCTGATCTGGGGGTGCTTGGCGAGGACCCGCCGGAGCACCTCCACTCCCCCACCACCCGGTAGGTGCACGTCGAGGAGGACCAGGTCGGGCCTGGTCTCTCCGATGACGTGCACGGCGCTGTCGACGTCACCGGCCTCTCCGATGACCTCGACCGTGTCGCCGAGTTCGCCGCGCACACCGCTGCGGAACAGCCGGTGGTCGTCCACGATCACGACACGGGGGATCGCGTCTCCGTCGCTGAAGGTCGTGCTCTCTTCTCCCACAACCAGAACCCTACCCCGCCCGGAAGTCGCTCACAGGTCGAGGATGCGGGGCATCCGGAGTTGGACCTCGGTGCCCTCGCCCGGTTCGGTGCGGATGCGCGCGGAACCGCCGTGGCGTTCCATCCGGCCGAGGATGGAGCCGCGTACGCCCATGCGGTCCTCGGGGATGGCGTCGAGGTCGAAGCCGGCCCCGCGGTCGCGGACGAACACCAGGACCTCCTTCTCCTCGACCTCGCCGAAGACGGAGATGTCGTCGCTGCCGGCGTACTTGGAGGCGTTGACCATGGCCTCGCGGGCGGCGCGCAGGAGTGCGGCGAGTCCGTCGTCCATGGGGCAGTCGCCCACGCACACCACTTCGAGGGGCACTCCGTGTTCCTCCTCGACCTCGGCGGCCACGCGTTCGAGGGCGGGCGAGACGGTGGTCTCGGCGTCGGAGGGACGTTGGTAGAGCCAGCTGCGCAGGGCGCGTTCCTGGACGCGGGCCAGTCGTTGGACCTCTCGTGGGTCCTCGGCACGACGCTGGATCAGGGTGAGGGTGTGCAGGACGGAGTCGTGGATGTGGGCGGCGAGTTCGGCGCGTTCGGCGTTGCGGATGCGTTCACGGCGTTCGGCGTCGCGTTCGCGGACCAGACCGATGATCCAGGGTGCGGCGACCAGGGTGATGCCGGCGAGGAGTGTGAACGCGAAGCTGAGTCCGGCGCGGGCGTCCTGGAGTTGTTGCTGGAACACCATGAAGCCGATGACGCCGGTGACGATGAGCAGGACTCCGGCGCCGGTGCGCATGAGGCCCTTGGGGCCGGCGCGGCTGACGGTGCTGGTCATCCACTCGTCGCGTTGGGCGGGGTTGGCCTGCTGCCACAGGATCGTGGCGCCGAGCGCGCCGAAGACGATGAACCACAGCAGTGGGTCGAAGACTCCGCCGAAGACGAGGAAGAGCATCCCGAAGGCGGCGGCCAGGCCGACGTAGGCGACGATCTGCGAGATGTCGCGGCCCTTGCGCCGGTTGTCGGCGGCCGGTTCGGTGCCCTCCTCGACCTCCGCTTCGGGGAGGATGAAGTAGAGGGCCGCGTACACGGCGAGGCCGATGCCGCCGACGCCCAGCGCCATGAAGGCGAGCCGGACCACGACGGGGTCGATGCCCAGGTGTCGGGCCACGCCGACGGCGACTCCACCGAGGAGCCGTCCCTCGACGGCGCGGGTGAGCCGCGGAGTTCCCACGGCCGTCGTTGCCACCGCCCGATCACCGCTTTCGTCCGATTCCCTGCGTACTCCTCCAGGATGCCTTGTGCGCGGCGCGCCGACATCGGGGACGCACCCGGGGTCCGTGGGGTGCTCTGGTCAGGGTGGGATCAGGGTCGTCCCGGATTCCCTCTTGGACGGGTCAGAGGCGACGATGGTTCCATGGGAAGGTGCGGTGAGCGATGATGACGGACGGTCAGGCCCCTGACACGCCGGCTGCCGCGGAGGTTCCGCCGGAGCCGGGGCCGGAGCTGCGCCGCAACGACGACCATCGGGTGCTCGCCGGTGTGTGCGCCGGGCTCGGCGCGTACACGGGGGTCGACCCGGTGTTGTGGCGGACGGGGTTCGTGTTGACCCTGTTCGCCGGTGGTACGGGGTTGTTCCTGTACGTCGCGGCGTGGGTGCTGATGCGCGATCCCCAAGGGGGGCCGGCCACCTTCGAGCAGATGCTGGATCGGGCCTTCCCCTCGCGTGCGGTCCCCAAGTTGTTGGCCGTGGGGTTGATGGCGGCGACCGCGATGAGTCTGGTGGGCGGGTTCGGCTGGGGCACGATGATCCTGGCGATCCCCCTGGTGCTGGGGTTGTTGACCGCACGGAGTCGGGGGGTCGACCTGCGGGCCTCGTTGCTGGGACTGCGCGCCGACCTGGCCGAGCGGGAGCCGCCACCGACCGGGCCGGCACCACAGCCCAGCGCCGCCTACTACAACCCGGCGCAGCCGTGGGCGTCGGCCCCGAACGGTCCGGTGGACCTGGCGGTGGTCTCGGAACGCACCTCCCGCGACGGCGACGACGGTGACGACGAGGACGAGGACGAGGACGAGGACGACGGCTCCGAGGGTGGGTTCGACGACGGCGATCAAGGGTGCCGGGGCCGGCGCGAGCCCCGTTCGTCGCCGTTGGCCTCGTTCGCGTTGTGGACCGTGGTGATCATGGCGGTCGTATGGGTGGTCGTCGCACCGAACCTGGGGGCGCCGTACTCCGAGGTGAACGGCGTCGATCTGTTGTTCGGCCCGGACCTCGGGATCTACTTCATGGCCGCGGCCACCACGGTGATCGGGCTGTTCGCGCTGATCGGGACCTTCGCGGGAAACCCACGCGGGTTGGGGTTCCTTGGAGCCCTGGCGGTGCTGGGCACGCTCACGGTCACCATGACCGACGTCACCGAGTGGCGGGTCGGCGGGGAGGTGTGGCGGCCGGAGTCGGTCGCCGAGGCCGAGTCCTCGGACCCGCGGTTGAGTCTGGGCGAGGGGACGCTCGACCTGTCCGGACTCGACGGAAGGTTGGATCCCGGACAGAGCGTGGACGTCACGGCCCGTGTCGATCAGGGGATGTTGATCGTGCTGATACCCGACGGCGTGCGGGTCGAACTGGAGGGACACGTGACGTTCGGGGCCGTGCACACCCCGGAGGAGGGAGACGACGACCGGCACGGGTACGACCTCACGTACGAGGAGTCGTTCGAGCCTGTCGGACCGCTGCCGCGATCCGAGGCCGCGGAGGTACCCGTGGTGAACGTGAAGACCGACACCAGGGTCGGAGTACTGGAGGTTCGCTATGACCAAGCGCGGGATTGACGGCGGCTCGCTGGTCGCCGGGGTGCTCTTCCTCGGCCTGGCGGTCGTGTTCGTCGTGCAGGGCAGCGGGTCCTGGGACTTCAACGCCCTGTGGCTGGTCCCGGTACTGTTCGCGGGCCTGGGGCTCGCCGGGGTGGCCCGGGCGCTGCTGCGTTCGCGCCCGGACCCGTCGGGTGCCCAGAAGACTCAGGACTCGGCCAAGGCCTCCGAGGACTGAGCCGGGCGGTGCTCCGCGATGGCCGCGAACTCCTCGATCCCCAAGGACTCGCCTCGCGTCCTCGGGTCGATGCCGGCGGCGCGCAGGGCCACCTCGGCGGCGGGCGCGGAACCGGCCCAGCCGGCCAGGGCCGCCCGTAGGGTCTTGCGGCGCTGCGCGAAGGCGGCGTCGATCACCGCGAAGACCTCTTCGCGGCGCGCCTTGGTGGTGGGGGCGGGGCGGCGCACGAGTTCCACCAGCCCGGAGTCGACCTTGGGCGCGGGCCAGAACACGTTGCGGCCCACCGCGCCGGCGCGTTTGGCCGCGGCGTACCAGGCGACCTTCGCGGAGGGCACCCCGTAGATACGGCCGCCGGGGGTCGCGGTGATCCGGTCGGCGACCTCGGACTGCACCATGACCAGCACCCGCCGCAGGGACGGCAGCAGTTCGAGCAGGTGCAGCAGGACCGGCACCGACACGTTGTAGGGCAGGTTGGCCACCAACGCTGTGGGTTCGGGCCCGGGGAGCTCGGTGATGCGCATGGCGTCGCCGGGAACGACGGTGAGCCGGTCGGCGAGGTCGGGCGCGTGGAGGGCGACGGTGCCGGGCAGGGCCTCGGCGAGCGCCGGGTCGATCTCGATGGCGGTGACCTGTCGCACGTGCGGCAGGAGGGCGAGGGTAAGGGATCCGAGTCCCGGTCCCACCTCGACGACCACGTCGTCGGCGCCGACTCCCGCCACACGAACGATGCGGCGGACGGTGCCGTGGTCGATGACGAAGTTCTGGCCCAGGGTCTTGGTGGGCCGGATGCCGAACCGCTCGGCGAGCTCACGTACGTCGGCGGGGGTGAGCAGGCGGGAGTGCTCGGCGGGGTCGGGTGCGGGTGTCTGTGTCACCCCCACATCTTGCCGGCCACCGCCCACCCGCTCGTCCCCCTAGTCGAAGAGGTGTGTCCCGCACTGTGGCCACTGGCTCTGCCAGTTCCCGTCGACGGTGTCGTAGAGCGCCTGGGCCCGGCCGGTCTGCTCGCCCGGGCTCGCCTCCGAGGGCAGTCCGCTGCCGCCGACCGATTCCCAGGTGGTGACGCTGAACTGGTAGAGGCCGTAGTAGCCGCCCGCGGAGTTGACCGCCGTGGGGTCGCCGCCCGACTCGCACTGGGCGAGCCCGGACCAGTTGAGGCCGGCCGCGGCGCCGCTCGCCTCGGGGGCGGGGTCCTCCTCCACCTTGGCGCCGACCTCCACCAGGCCCTCCACGGGTTCGGTGACGATCTCTTCGGAGAGTTCGTGTTCGACCTCCTCGCCTTCGCGCAGGACGGTCGCGGTGGTGACCTCCTTGAGGCCGTCCTCGGGTTCGGTGACGACCTCGCGTTCTCCCTCGGGTCGGTCGGGATCCCGCTGTTCGACGGTCTCGGCCTCGATGACGACCTCTTCGGTCTCGGGTTCGTCGAGGACGGGCAGGACGCGCACGACCATGTCCGGTTCTGCGGGCTCGTCGGGTTCGGGGCTGACGACGTCGTGTTCTCCGGGTTCGATCCCGGCCGCGTCGAGGACGTCGGAAACGGTGCCCCCGGTGGTGCGGGTCTCGGAGCGGATCGTGTCGTACACGACGACCATGCGGGGCGCGCGTTCGGCGGTGATGGTGAGGCCGTCCGCGGGGATGGCGGTGGTGTGCGCTCGGGAGAGTTCGACGTCTTCGGGGTCGAGGCCGATCTGGTCCAGGCCCTCGTGGAGGGTGGCGGCGTTGACCCGGTGTTCGGCCCGGTGGCCGTCGAGTTCCACGGTGAGCCGTCTCGGGGAGCGGACCATGACGTGGTCTCCGGCGCCGACGGGTGTCTCAAGGGAGGGTGCCACGGCGTCGTCCTCGTCGAGTTCCACACCCGCTTCCGCCAAAGCGTCGGCGACGGTTCCGCCGAAGGTGTGGACGATCGTCTCCGTACCGTCGACGTCGATGGTGACGCCGCGGTCCGTCGCCAGGGCGGTGCCGCCGCCGGCGAGGGCGAGCGTGAGCGCGCCGGTGACGACCGCGGCCACGACGAGACGGGGGACGACGGGGAGTGGGGCGCGCCTTCGGCCCTTGGCGCTGCGTCCGCCGGGCATGGGTGCATCACCCTTCTTTCGAGGTGGGACAGGATCACATTAATACCACGCTGAGTAAGTGATTTATTACCGTCCGAAAATGGGGACTGGCGCTGGGCAGGCCCGACCTGCACAATGAACCGAACGTCGTTCTAGTACTGCTCGCGTCCGAAAGGCACCCATGGGACCTCTCAACGGAATCCGCGTCGTCGAGTTCACCGGTATCGGACCGGCTCCGATGACGGGCATGCTCCTCGCCGACCTGGGAGCCGACGTCATCCGGGTCGATCGCCCCCAGGCCACCGAAGCCCTGCGCTCCGGCGCCCCCGGCCCGCACATGAGCGAGGGCCGGACGGTGGTCGGCGCCGACCTCAAGTCCGAGGAGGGCCTGAAGCTCGCCCGCGACCTGGTCTCCCGGGCCGACGTGCTCCTGGAGGGGTTCCGTCCCGGGGTGATGGAACGTCGCGGGCTGGGCCCCGACGACTGCCTCGAATCGAACCCGCGCCTGGTGTACGCGCGCGTCACCGGCTGGGGCCAGGAAGGGCCGCTGGCCCACACCGCCGGGCACGACATGAACTACATCTCCGTGAACGGCGCCCTGCATTCCATCGGCCGCGCCGGTGGCCCGCCGGTCCCCCCGGTCAACCTCCTGGGCGACTTCGCCGGCGGCACCATGTTCACCGTCACCGGGATCCTCGCCGCGCTGGTGGAACGGCAGACCTCCGGGCGCGGTCAGGTGGTCGACGCGGCGATGGTGGACGGCAGTGCCCTGCTCATGTCGATGCTGCACGAGGACCGTTCGCGCGACTTCTGGAGCGACGAGCGCGGCACCAACTACCTCGACACGGGGGCGCCCTGGTACGACGTCTACGAGTGCGCCGACGGCCGCCACGTGTCCGTGGGCTGCATCGAACCGCAGTTCTACGCCGCGTTCCTGGAGGGGACCGGCCTGGTCGGGGAGGACCTCCCCGACCAGTGGGACACCGGGGGGTGGCCGCGGTTGCGGTCCCGGTTCGCCGAGGTGCTGCGCACCCGCACCCGGGACGAGTGGGGTGCGGTGTTCGAGGGCACCGACGCCTGCGTCATGCCGATCCTGTCCCTGGCGGAGGCCCCCGACCACCCGCACGTGCGGGCCCGCGGGGCACTCACCCGCCAGGGCGACCGGGTCGTCGCCGGCCCCGCGCCCCGATTCGACCGCACGCCCGGCGAGGTCACCCGCGGCAGGCCGCTCCCCGACACCGACGAGGCCCTGAAGCGATGGGGCGTCGAGGACCGACTCCCACGGGAGCGACCCTGAGATCCCGGAATCGCCGCTTTCCCTCCACCCGCTTCCCCGATCACTAGGGTGAGCGCGACCGACAGGGCGAACGCGCGATCAGGGGGCCGCCATGGCACCGAGTCCCGGACCCGGCCCACGTTGGGGAGGGCACCTGGGCGCGTTCCTCATCGCCCTGGCGGCCCTCCTGGGCATGGCGCCCGCGCCCGCGTTCGCCGACACGGACACTCCCCCGGTGGTCCTGGTCGGGGTCCCCGGGCTGCTCTGGGAGGACGTCACCCCCGAGCACACTCCCGCTCTGTGGGCGTTGGCCGAGGACGGGGCCATCGGCAACGTGTCGATCCGCACCGCCACCTCCCGCACCTGCCCCGTCGACGGCTGGCTGTCGGTGTCGGCGGGGCAGCGCGCCTCGGCGGAGCGGGAGCGGTTCACGACCTGCGAGTCTCCGCCCGAACCACTGTCGGACGGTTCCGGCGCCGTCGTTCCCGGCCACGCCGAACTCGTGGCGGCGAACCGGGACTCGTCCTTCGCCGCCCCCGTGGGCCTGCTCGGGCAGACGGTGCGCGACCACGGCGGACCGACCCTGGCCGCCGGCCCCGGCGCCGCGCTGGGCGCCGCCGACGCCTCGGGGCGGGTCGACCACTACCTGGAGTCGGCGCGCGAGGTGACCCCCGAACGGCTCGACGGGGTGTCCCTGGCCGTGGTGGAGCTGCCCCAACTCGCCCACCTCTACCCGGGCCCGGCCACCTTGGAGGACGGCCGGGAGGAGATGCGGCCCGAGGACGTATCCGAGGAGGCTCGCGCGGAGGCGCTGGAGACCCTCGACACCCGGCTCGCGGCGTTGACGGGCGCCCTGCCCACCGGCGCCTCGCTGATGGTCATGGGTGTGTCCATGGACGCGGGGCCGTCCCGACTCACCGCGGCGGTGACCGGGCACATGACCGAGCACGGACCGGCGGGCCCTTCCGCGTACCTGGTCTCGGATTCGACCCGAAGGCCCGGCCTGGTGGCCCTCACCGACACCACCGTGACCGTTCTCCACGCGTTGGGGATGCGGCCGCAGGAGCCCACGGGCGGCCGGGTCTGGCGGTTGAGCGAACGTCCCGCGTCGGCGGAGGCGGCCCTGGACCGGTTGGTGGACCTCGACACGGCGGCGGTGGTGGTGGGGGCCGCCATCCCGGGGTTCTTCAGCGGCCTGGTCGCCCTGCAACTGTTGATCTACGCGGCGGCCGCCTACGCCCTGCACCGGTACTCCCACGGGCAGAGGGACAAGCGTGCTCTGGTGCTGTCGCTCACCCGGACGGTGGCGTTGGCGGGCGCGGCCTTCCCCGTGGCGAGTTATCTGGCCAACCTCGTCCCGTGGTGGTCCGTGCCGTTGCCTTCACCGGCCCTGTTGCTGTCGGTCCTGGTGGCGGACGCCTTGGTGGTGGCGGTGGCCATGGCGGGGCCGTGGCGGCACACCGCGCTCGGCCCGATGACGGTGGTGGCGGGCGCGACCACTCTGGTGCTGTTCGTGGACCTGTGCTTCGGCGCGCATCTGCAGATGAACTCGCCCACCGGGTACTCCCCCATCGTGGGCGGCCGGTTCTACGGGATCGGCAACATCGCGTTCGCGACCTTCGCCACCGGCATGCTCATGGCGGTGACCGGGATCTCGCACGCCCTCATCGTTCGGGGCCGACGGCGGGCGGCGGTGGCCACGACCCTGGCGATCGGGACCGCTTCGGTGCTCGTCATCGGGTGGCCGGGCCTGGGCACCGACTTCGGCGGGGTGGTCGCGCTGATCCCGGGTCTGGCGGTGACCTCGATGATGATCGCGGGGATGCGCGTCACCGTGCCGCGACTCGCCGTGGCGGGGGTGACGGCGGTGATGGTGATCACCCTGTTGGCCTGGGTGGACCACCTGCGTCCGGCCGCGGACCGCAGCCACTTCGGCGCTTTCGCCGATCAGGTGCTGAACGGGGAGGCGGGGACCGTGCTCGCCCGCAAGCTGGGCGCGATGCTGGGCACTCTGGGCAACTGGCAACTCACCCTGTTGTCGGCGGGGGCCCTGGCGTTCCTTTTCCTTGTCCTCAACCGGCCAACGAGATGGCGGATCGGAGCGCTCCAACGGGCCTACGAGTACGCTCCGACGCTCCGGGCGGGGCTCACCGGGTCCCTCGTGACGGCTCTGGTGGGCTTCGCGGCCAACGATTCGGGGGTGGCGATTCCGGCGCTGGCGCTGACCATCGCGGTTCCGTTGACCCTTTCGGCCTGCGTTTGGGCACTCCAACAACGGGATCAGGACTCACCCCCTACACCATCGGACCCAAGAAAGGCAAACCACACAGGCACGGGCATGCGTCACTCACGTCACGAATAGGCCACGACCCTGTGGTAAGGTCCGTGGCTGTAACGACCCCGGTGAACCGAGATCCCAGCAGGCACCGCGGCCCCGGGGAGTGGGGCCCACGCCAGGCTCCGGGCCGGCCGTCGACCTCGACGCGGTACGCCGGGGAATGACCGTCGACACCGGTGGGTTTCAGACCAGAGGGCCGTATCGATTTCGGTCCATGACGTACCCCGTCGACCCCGGGTCCGTCGAACACCGATCCTCACAGCCCTTGATCATCCGTCGTCGCCGATGGCAAGCATCGCTTCAGGAACTTTCGGGCCCGACCCGGGCGTTCCAGGAGTGCCGTGCTTTTCCGAGCAAACCTGGCGAGAAAGGCGTTTCCTCCCCCGGCATCCGGTCCGGGGTATCACGCAAGGAACTTGATGAACCATCAGCTTGGCTCACGCGGTAACGCAACCAACGCACCGGTCGCCACACGTCCCGGGTGGGACGGTTTGTGGTCCGCCTCGCCGACCCATCGGGCTGGGCCCGAGTACGCCGGAGTCGCAATGCCCGACCTGACCATCGCTTCCACCCTCCACGAGTCCGGACTTGTCCTGGCCCTGGACGGGGAGATCGACATGGCCACCGAGGCCCGCTTCCAGGACGCCGCCACGGGGGCCCTGACCACGCAGCCGTTCGGCCGCGTCGTGCTGGACTGCACCGACCTGCGTTTCATCGACTCCAGTGGTCTGCGCGTCCTCATCCGCTCGCACAAGTTCGCCAAGGAACAACGGGCGTTGCTGGTGATCGCCGCCGCCCCGTCACGGGTCCGGCAGACCCTGCGCATCACGTCCCTGGACACCCGAATCCCGGTGTTCGACTCGGTCTCACAGGCGCTCGCCGCGCCGCAGACCGCCTGACGGAGGCGCCCCTTCACGTAGAGAAGGCCCCGCGAACCCGGCCGCGGGGCCCCTTGCCATGCCCGGACGTCACTGGAACAGGAGCATCCACACGCCCAGGGCGGTGACCGCGATGTTCACCAGCAGGAACACCATCACCCACAGGGTGCCCGGCAGACCCGTGAGCCGGGCGAGCTGGTCGGCGTCGGAGTGCGGGGAGGGCTGACGCATCCGCTGGCTCTGTAGCTCGATGACGGGACGCACGCCCGCGAAGAGCAGGAACCAGATGAACAGGTAGGCGAAGGCCGCCTGGACCTCGTGCGGGGTGAACCAGCTGATGCCGAAGACCACTGCGCCGGTCACCACGATGGAGATCACGCCGTAGAGGTTGCGGATCATCAGCAGCATGGCGGCGAGCACGACGATGCTCAGCCACAGCAGCGCGGTGATGCGGCCCGACATCAGCATGAGGATGCCGAGGAGACCGATGACGGTGGGAGCGACGTAGCCGGCGAACACCGTGAAGATCATGCCGATGCCGGTGGGCTTGCCTCGGGAGACCGTCACCCCGGAGGTGTCGGAGTGCAGGCGGATTCCCGTCAACTGGCGGCCGCTGATCAGCGCCACGAGCGCGTGTCCGCCCTCGTGCGCGATGGTGACGACGTTACGCGCCACCCGCCATGGCGGACCGAGCAAGACGGCCGCCAGGGCGATGGCGGCCGCCGTGACGATGATCCACTGTTCCGGGTCGGACTGGACGGACAACACGTCCTGCCACACGTCACCGAAGCTCGTTGCACCCACTGGTCTCCCGACTTCCACATCGACCGTCGTCAACGAACCCGCACTTGCCGACGCCTCGGTGGCCGGGGGGCGAGGGGATTCGCGGGCCCTTGCCGAACTTTAGGTCATTTCGTGGGCCATCGGGGACGTGCTCCTCAGGCCTGCTCGGCGACCCGTTTGAGACGGACCAGGGTCTCCTCGATCCCACGGGCGTTGCGGGCCGGGGCCCCGGACAGGACGTAGAAGAGCGTCTGTCCCCGCGTGTAGTCGAAGGTCTCCGTGACGAGGGTCCGTCCCGGGTCCACCTCCTCCAGCTCGTAGCGCCAGCGGTGCGAGCCCACGTGCTTCCAGGCGATGAGTCGGTCCTCCTCGAACTCCACCACCCGGTTGGTCATCCGGTAGGGCAACCCCATCATCCGCATGTCCATGCCGAACTCCGAGCCCGACTCCAGCCGGTCCGGCCCGAAGACCGCCCCGCGCACCGTGCCGGACCCGTCGAGTTCGGGGTGCCGATCGGGGTCGGCGAGCAGATCGAAGATCCTCTTGGCCGGAGCATCGACCACGACGCTCCGCGCCACCATGTGTTCAGCCATGCACGCATCATGTCATTCCCGCACATGGTGACGTTCCACCGCGGCCAGGGCACCGTCGACGGACACGTGCAGCACCCAGAACGACCCCTTGCGCAGCCCTCGCTGCTGGGACAACGGCGCGTCGAACCGGGTGAGCGCCTCGGTCAACAGCTCCGGGACCAACTCCCCGTGGGTGCACACCACTGTGGGAAGCCCCTCGTCGAGGACGCGCGCGAACGCCTCCCGGGCCCGCGCGACCTCGTGCTCCCGGCCGCCCCCGCCCACCGTGAAGGCGGGTTCGGTGCGCATTCCCGCGTCACACTCGACCGTGTACGGCAACAGCGACTCGGTACACCGTGCCGCCGACGACGACAACGCGCGCAGGTTCCCGTAGGCGCCGAGAACCCGGGGCAGCGACATGGCGTCGGCACGCCCCCTCTCGTCGAGTGGACGCAGCAGGTCGCCGCCGTCCCAGGAGCGCTTGTCCCCCGCGGACAGGTGCCGCAACAGGACGATGGGGAAGGTCCGGGCGGGGCCGGCCCGGAAGTCGTCGATGACCTTGGCGTCGTGTGCGTAGGTGAGCCGTTCGCGGGCCCGCTCCACCGGCACCCATTCGACGCGCTCGATCTCCTCGTTGGGTTCGTAGTCGACCTCCCCGCCCGGGTTTCGGGGGGTCGCCGCCCACCACTCCACCCGTTTGGGCCAACCGTCCTTGAAGTAGCGCTGCGTCGGCAGCCGGCGACCGAGCACGGGGACCAGACCGGTCTCCTCCTCGACCTCGCGGACCGCCCCACCGATGGGGTGCTCGCCGTTCTTCAGCTTGCCCTTGGGCAAGGTCCAGTCGCCGCGGTTCGGACGACGGATGAGTACGACCTCACGGTCGTTCGCGCCGTCACGCCACAGGACGGCACCGCCGGCCCGGATGGGTTCCAGGTAGCCGCCCGGGTTCACGCCTCCACCGTCCGCAGGTGACGGTCGCCGCGAAGGACCTCCTGGAGGTCGTTGAGCCGCCGGCCCTCCTCGTCGTGGGTGGCACGATCCCACGTCCCGTCGGGTCGCATGTGCCAGGTGGAGGTGGTGTCGGCCATCGCCAGGTCCATCAGGGCGACCAGGCGCCCGCACTGTTCGGGGTCGGCGACTCGCACCAGCGCCTCCACCCGACGGTCGAGGTTGCGCGGCATCAGGTCGGCGCTGCCGATCCACACCTGGGGTCGCCAACCGTTGGCGAAGACGAACACCCGGGAGTGTTCCAGGAACCGGCCCAGGACGCTGCGGACCCGGATGTTCTCCGACAGCCCGGGCACACCGGGGCGCAGGACGCAACTGCCGCGCACCCACAGGTCCACGTCGACCCCCGCTTGGGAGGCCTTGTAGAGGGCGTCGATGATCTCTTCGTCCACCAACGAGTTGACCTTGATGCGGATGCGCGCGGGCTCGCCCTTCTCCGCGTTGGCGATCTCGGTGTCGATCTGTCGGAGCAGGCCGGAGCGCAGCCCGGACGGCGCCACCATGAGCCTCCGGTAGCGCTGTTTGCGGGAGAACCCGGTGAGGCTGTTGAACAGGTCGCTGACGTCCTCGCCCACCTCCGCCGCGGCGCTGAACAGGCCCAGGTCCTCGTACACGCGGGCGGTGCTCGGGTTGTAGTTGCCGGTGCCGATGTGGCAGTAGCGGCGCAGCAGGCCTTCGTCGTCCTGGCGGATGACCATGGAGAGCTTGCAGTGGGTCTTGAGGCCGATCACGCCGTAGACCACGTGGCAGCCCGCCTCCTCCAGCTTGCGGGCCCACTGGATGTTGTTCTGCTCGTCGAAGCGGGCCTTGACCTCCACCAGGACCACGACCTCCTTGCCCTCGCTGGCCGCCTCGATGAGCGACTCCACGATGGGGGAGTCCCCGCTGGTGCGGTACAGGGTCTGTTTGATCGCCACGACCTTCGGGTCGGTCGCGGCCAGCGCGAGGAAGCGCTCGGTGGTGGTGGCGAAGGACTCGTAGGGGTGGTGGACGACGATCTCGCGTTCGAGGACGGAGGCGAACAGGTCCCCGGAGGTCAGCGCGCGCGGTTCGACCGAGACCATCGGTTGGTAGCTCAGGTCGGGTCGGTCGGCGTCCGCGATCTGGGAGAGCCCGGAGAGGTTGAGGGGCCCGGACACCCGGTAGATCTCCTCGTCCTCGGCGCCGAGCTCGTCGGTGAGGATGGTCAGGACCGCGTCGCTGATGCTCTCCTCCACCTCCAGTCGTACGAGGGGCCCGAAGCGGCGACGCAGGAGTTCGTTCTCCAGGGACTGGACGAGGTCGTCGGTCTCGTCCTCGTCGACCTCCAGGTCGGCGTTGCGGGTGACACGGAAGGCGTGGTGTTCGACCACCTCGACGCCCTCGAACAGCCGGGGCAGGTGGGCGGCGATGATGTCCTCGACCGGGACGTAGCGGCCGCCCCCGTGCTCGGTGAGTTCGATGAAGCGCGGTAGGGAGGCGGGCACCTTGACCCGGGCGAACATGCGCCGGTCGTCGCCGGGGTCCCGGACGGTGACGGCGAGGTTCAGTGAGCGACCGGAGATGTAGGGGAACGGGTGCGCCGAGTCGACGGCGAAGGGCGTCACCAAGGGGTAGATGGAGCGATGGAAGTATCCGTGCAGGTACTCGCGTTCGTCGTCGGCCAGCTCGTTCCAGCGGACGATGCCGATGCCCTCCTGTGCCAGGGCAGGGGCGACGCTCTCCTTGAAGCAGGCGGTCTGTCGTGACACGAGTTCGTGTGTGAACAGGGAGATCCGCTCCAGCAGGACCTTGGGGTGGTGCCCGCTGGCGGAGGGCACCGAGAGGCCGGTGGCCAGGCGTCGTTTGAGCCCGGCGACGCGCACCATGAAGAACTCGTCGAGGTTGCTGGAGAAGATGGAGAGGAACCGCGCCCGTTCCAACAGGGGGATGTCCTCGTCCTCGGCGAGTTCGAGGACCCGCTGGTTGAAGCGGAGCCACCCTTCCTCACGGTCCATGAATCTGTCGGGGGACGGTTCCGCGATGCCGGTCTCCGCGGGTGTCGGCGCTGTTTCCGTGCTCACAGGTGGCAGACTCCCCCTCTTTCATGACCACGCGGTGACATCCCCATGAGAGGGAAATGACCGCAATGAGGCCCCTATGCATCATCTGTACCCATACGTGCGATTCAGATGCCGACGTCCAGGTCGGGCGGCAGGATGAGCACGAAGATCGCCACGCGCAACAGGACGTTGATCCAGGTGTTGCGGTAGCAGGCCCACAGGTAGCCGTAGAGCATGCTCGCGGTGGCGTAGGTCAGCATGGACATACCCGTGTCATGCATCAGGTCCGTCCCGGTGAGCTGGGACACCGCGTCATAGGGCTGGATCAGCGCGTAGGTCAGAGCGAACACCACGGACGTGGCGATGATGCCGCCCCAGCGCCCCAGGAGGATCTCCAACCGGGTCTGCATCATCCCGCGGAAGAAGATCTCCTCGCAGACCGCGATGAAGGTGAACGCGAGCAGCATGGCGTACAGGGTGAGCGACGGCTCCGGCAGGCCGATGTAGGGCACCATCAGGTACCCGATCACCACCGTCGCCGCGAGGACCGGGATCAGTCCCAGCCAGCGCCAGGGCTGGCTCACCTTGAGCGCGACCGTGGGCATGAGGGTCCCCTTGCCCTCCACCGTGAGGCCGGAGCGGTCCATGATCAGCAGGGGGAGCGCGAAGAGGAACAACAACCGGGACACCAGGGACACCGACATCGCGAGGTCCGGGGCGGTTCCGGTCTCCGTGCCGTAGAAGGTGAGCACCCCGGAGAGCACCACCATCGACAGCACGAAACAGACGAGGAGGAGTGCCTGCCAGGCCAGCTCCCGGCCGAGCGGATGACCCTCCATCGCGACCCGCACCCGCCGGTCCAGCTCGTCCCTCCGTCCCAACGACCAGACCAGGCCCCAGGACAGGAGACCGGCGAACAGCATCGGCGTCCAGGCGATCAGTAACAGGATGGACGATTCGTCGAAGACCTGGCCCCGAAGGGCCGGATGGGCGAGTAGCGGCCCGACCACGAGGATCACCGCGAGCGCGATCATCCATGTGAGCCCCCATCTTCGCACTATGGTCACAAGAGTCCCCCCTGCCTCAGAACCACCATTCTGCCCCGGGGAAAACTAAAAGCGACTTAATGACTACGGTATGTCGTTACCACGTGTGACCATGGAAAAGGGAGCCGCCCGGACCATCGTGATGGTCCGGGCGGCTCCCCGTGAAACCGGTGAGGTACCTAGTGGCCGTTCTCCAGGACCGACTTGAGGAAGGACTTGGTCCGCTCCTCCTGAGGGTCCCCGAAGATCTGGTCCGGGTGGCCCTCCTCGGCGATCCGTCCCTTGTCGAACATCAGGACACGGTGTGAGACGTCACGGGCGAAGCCCATCTCGTGGGTCACGCACAGCATCGTGATGTCGGTGGTCTCGGCCACCTCGCGCAGCACGTCGAGCACACCGGCGACCAGCTCCGGGTCCAGGGCAGAGGTGACCTCGTCCAGGAGCAGGATCTCCGGTCTCATCGCCAGCGCGCGGGCGATCGCCACACGCTGCTGCTGGCCACCGGACAGCTGGGTCGGGTGGGCGTCGATCTTGTCGCCCAGGCCCACCAGGTCCAGGAGTTCCTCCGCGCGGTGGCTCGCCTCGTCCTTGCCCAGGCCGAGCACGTTGACCGGCGCCTCCATGATGTTCTTGCGAACGCTCATGTTGGGGAACAGGTTGAACTGCTGGAACACCATGCCGATGTGCTTGCGCTTGGCCCGCAGGTACTTCTCGCTCGCGCGGGTCATTCCGGCGCCCTTGCGCATGTGACTGAAGGGCTCTCCATGGACCCAGATGTTGCCCTCGGTGACCTTCTCCAGCGTCATCAGCAGCCGCAGGATGGTGGTCTTGCCCGAGCCGCTCGGTCCGATGAGCGTCACGCGCTCACCGGGGGCGACCGCGAAGTCGAGGTGGTCCAGGACCGTGAGGTCGCCGAACCGCTTCACCACCTGATCGAAGACGATCAGGTTCTCCGCGGCGAGGCCGGCACCGTCGCCATCGACACCCGGTGCCATCGTGTTCTCGGGGGTATCAGACGGCGGCATATCGCTTCTCCAGTCGTCGAATCAAAATCGCGGAGGGGATGCTCACGACCAGGAACAGGAACCCGACCAGCGTGAACGCCTCGACGATACGGAAGTCGGCGCTACCGACGCGCTGGGCCTCGGTGAGCAGCTCGGCCACACCGATGGCGAACAGCAGGGGGGTGTCCTTGAACATCGCGATGAGGTAGTTCCCCAGTGCGGGGATGACCTTGCGGATCGCCTGTGGGAGGACGATGGCGCCCCAGGTCCGGTGGGACGGCAGGCTGAGCGCCCGCGCCGCCTCCCATTGGCCCTTGGACACCCCCTCGATCCCCGACCGGTACACCTCGGCCGTGTAGGCCGAGTAGTGCACGCCCAGGACCAGGATGCCCACGGTCATGCCGGAAACCGTCGAGGGCGCCAACAGGAAGACGAACACCAGCTGCATGACCAGCGGTGTCGTACGGATGAACTCCATGACGAAGTGCAGGATCGATCCGAAGACCGGCACTCGACGAGCGATCGCGATGACCAGGCCCAGAGCGAGGGCCATCAGGTAGGCGACGACCGTGATCTGCACCGTGACCCACAGGCCACCGAGCAGGTCGGGCATGACGTCGATGATCCACTCGAGATCCCAGAGGTTCACTTGGCCACCCCCACCTTGGTTCCGATCGTGGGCGGTCGCAACATGGAGAGGATCCCCTGGCCGCCGGACGGCAGCCGTCCCAGCTTCCGGTTGGCGCGGCGTTCGAGCAGTCGCATACCGAAGATGAGCACCTGCGCGATCAGGTAGTAGAGGATGAGTGCGCCGCTGTAGGCGACGACGGTCTCACCCGTGGCCTCTCGCAGCTGCTGGGCGACCGCGGCCAGGTCGGCGACACCGATGAGGTAGGCCACGGCCGTGGCCTTCATCAGCTCGATGATCAGGTTGCCGAAGGTCGGCAGCATCTGGGCCCAGGCCTGTGGGAGCACGACCAGGCGCATTCGCTGGAACCAGTTGAAGTTGAGCGAGACGGTCGCCTCGACCTGCGACTTGGGGACCGCGTTGATGGACGAACGCACGACCTCCGCGCCGTAGGCGCCCACGTTCAGCCCCAAGGCCAGGATGGCCGCGAACCTGTCCTCCAACTGGAAGCCGGTGGCGATGGGCAGCGCGTACGCCATCCAGAACATCAGCACCAGGGCCGCGATCCCGCGGAAGACCTCCACGTAGACCGTGGAGATGGCACGCGGTAGCCAATGCCCCACCGAACCCATGATTCCGAAGACCATGGCGAGGAGGAACGCCAGGGCGGCGCCGCCGATGGTCAGTTGAACGGTGATCCAGGCCCCGTCCAGGAACCTGGGCAACCGTTCGACCAGGAAGTTGATCTGTTCCAAGGGGGATCAGCCCTCGCAGAGCTCGGCGGTGCTCGTACCGTCGGGCAGGTCGTCCTCGGTGAAGCCCCACTCCTCGCCGAGTTCGAGCAGGCGACCGCTCTCGGTGAACTCGGCGATGACGCGGTTGATCTCCTCCAAGAGTTCGGTCTCGTCCTGTCGCACGCACAGGCCGCCCCAGCCCTTCTCCTCGTTCCCGTCCATGACGGGGAAGAAGGGCTCGCTGACGTCGAAGTCGCCGCCGCGTTCCTGCAACAGGTAGTGGTGCGACACGCTCAGCATGGAGACGGCGTCCACCCGGCCGTTCTCCAGGAGCTCGTAGCCGGCGGTCTGGTTGCCGATGAGCTCCATCTGCTCCTCGGGAACCCCGAAGTACTCGGCGTAGGTCTGCTCCACCGAGCCGTTCAGCACGGCGAGCATGAGGTCCGGGTTGTCCGCGAAGTCCTCGAAGTGCTGGATGTTCTCGGGGTTGCCCGCGGCGACCATGAAGGCCTCCGGGGAGGTGGCGGTCGGTTCGGAGAACGCGACCTGCTCGCAGCGCTCGGGCGTGATGAACACACCGGCGGCGAGGACGTCGAAGCGGTTGGCGTTCAGGCCCGGGATGAGACCGTCCCAGTTGACCGGGGAGGCCTGGATCTCGGGGATGCCCAGTTCCTCGAAGACGGCCTGGGCCACGGCCGGCGACTGGCCCGCCGGGTCACCGGCGTCGTCGACGAAGCCGAAGGGGATCTCGTTGGCGAGTCCGACCGCTACGAAGCCCTGCTCACGGAGACGTTCCAGGAGGGAACCCTCTCCCTCGCCGCCGGCGCCGCCCTCATCGACCCGGCTGCACGCCGCGAGACCGGCCGTTGCGAGCCCCACGCCTCCCAAGCGGAGTGCGTCTCGGCGGCCCCAGGTTCCCCGCCGACGCGCTGGTCCCTGATTCTTCACGACTGCTCCTCGAAAATTCGAGAGCGGAGTCTCCGCCGAAGGACAGGGCGGGGACACCGCACATTCGGATGGTGGATCGCCTCAAGTGGCTGATACCGCGGGTCTGGCCCGCGAACCAGGCCGTCAGCCGGGTACACGGGAGTACGGCGCTGGTACGGAGTCTCTTCTCCCCTGGCCCGCCCTGCAGTAACTGAACATGTTTAGTCCGTTATGCACTGGTTATGAGCTGCGGAACATCGGGTGACCGGACCGTTAGCCCTAGTCAGGCCGGTCACCTGTGCGGGGTGACTATGGGTTCTTATGCCCGTCACCCTGGGCTTCCTACCCTCGGAACGACGAGGGGCGGGGGCCGAAACCGGCCCCCGCCCCTCGATGCGGTCTTACGCGACGCCTATCAGGCGTCCTCCTCCACGACCAGCGGGTAGACGCCGTTCTCGTCGTGGACCTCACGCCCGGTGACGGGCGGGTTGAACACGCACAGCACGCGGAAGTCGGTCTTGGGGCGGACCGTGTGCTTCTCGTGGCCGTTGAGCAGGTAGAGGGTGCCCGGCGTGATGATGTGCTTCTCGCCGGTGTCCTCGTTGGTCAGCTCCGCCTCACCCTCGATGCAGTGCACGAGCTCGATGTGGTTGGCGTACCAGAAAGTCGACTCGGTGCCCGCGTAAAGGATGGTCTCGTGGAAGGAGAACCCGACCTTCTCCTTGGCCAGGACGATCCGACGACTCCGCCAGTTCTCGGTCTTGATGTCGGCGTCGGTGTCGTTGACCTCGTCCATGCTGCGAACGATCACTTGGGTCTCCTTAACGTTCTGGGGCGCGTGAATATGCGCTGGTTACACGGTACGGGGCCGGTCGACGCCCCCGTCGGGAAACGTCGACCGGCCCGTGTTCGCTCGGGGCCTCCGGTTCAGGCCGTCTTGGCGCCCTTGACGGCGGCCCGGGCGGCGTCGGCCATGATGTCCAGGCCGGCGGTGAGCTCCTCGTCCGTCATGGTCAGCGGCGGCAGGAGCTTGGCGACCTCGTCCTCGGGGCCGGAGGTCTCCAGGAGCAGGCCGCGCTCGAAGGACTCGGCCGCGACCTTCTTGGCGATATCACCCTCGGCGTCGAAGGCCAGACCGCGGGCCAGACCGCGACCACGGACGTGCGCGCCGAAGTCGGCGTGCTCGGCGGCCATCTCGGACAGGCGGGCCTCGACCATGGCGCCCTTGGCCAGGGTGGCCTGGGCGAAGGAGTCGTCGCTCCAGTAGCGGCGCAGGGCCTCGGTACCGGTGACCATGGCCGGGTTGAAACCACGGAAGGTGCCGTTGTGCTCCCCGGGCTCCCACACGTCCAGCTCGCGCTTGAACAGCGTGAGCGCCATCGGCAGGCCGTAGCCGCTGATGGACTTGGACAGGGTGACGATGTCCGGGACGATGCCGGCCTCTTCGAAGCTGAAGAACTCTCCGGTACGGCCACAGCCCATCTGGATGTCGTCCAAGATCAGCAGGATGCCGTATTCCTTGCACAGGGCGGACAGCCCGCGGAGCCACTCGGCGCTGGCGGCGTTGATGCCGCCCTCACCCTGGATGGACTCCACGATCACGGCGGCCGGGGCGTCCAGGCCGCTGCCGCTGTCGTCGAGCAGGGCGCGCAGCCACAGGAAGTCCGGGGTCTTGCCGTCGAGGTAGTTGTCGAACGGCATGGTCGCCACGTGGTCCAGCGGAACGCCGGCGCCACCGCGCTTCATGGAGTTACCGGTGACGGCCAGGGCGCCCAGGGTCATGCCGTGGAAGCCGTTGGTGAAGTTGATGATGGTCTGGCGACCGGTGTACTTACGGGCCAGCTTCAGTGCGGCCTCGACCGCGTTGTTGCCGGCGGGGCCGGGGAACTGGACCTTGTAGTCCAGCCCCTTGGGTTTGAGGATGACGTCCTCGAAGGTTTTGAGGAACTCCCGTTTGGCCACGCTGTACGCGTCGAGGCTGTGGACGATGCGGTCGTCCATGAGGTAGTCGATGAGCGGCTTCTTCAGCTCCGGGTTGTTGTGCCCGTAGTTCAGCGAACCGGCTCCCGCGAAGAAGTCCAGGTAGGGCTTGCCACTCTCGTCGTATACGTGAGCTCCGACCGCCTTGTCGAAGACGACCGGCCAGTTACGGCAGTATCCGCGGACTTCGGATTCGAGGCGTTGGAAGGTCTCCATCGTGATGTTCCTTGGTTCCTTTCCCCAACTTCGTGGGCTCATGGCTTAGACGAGGGGTGTGGGACAGGATCGCGTTCGATCCGTTGCGGACGGTCAGTCGTCTGGGTTGTCGCTCGTAGGCCCGATGGGGCCGATACGCACGAGGTCCTCGGGTTCGTGGGACTCGTCGCCACCCGACGGGAAGTGCTCCTCGGTGAACAGAGGGCTCCACACGTCCTCAGTACCCCAATTACGGGCAAATGACGCAAATAGGGCACGAGAAGCGGCGTTGTCCGGGGTGACGGTCGCTTCGAGGTAACGCACACCCTGATCGGCGAACGTGTCGCCGATGAAGTCGAGCATCCGGCGGGCCAGCCGCTGTCCGCGATACGCGGAGTCGACGGCGACCTGCCAGAGGAAGTAGGTGTCCGGGCTGTCAGGACGGACGTAACCGGTGACGTAGGCCGCCACCCGGCCGTCGGTGTCCCTCGCCACGACGCTCGTCGCGGCGAAGTCCCGGCACCACAGCGTGTAGGCGTACGGGGAGTTCACGTCCATCCCCGTCTCGCCGGCCAACCGCCACATGTGCGGCCCGTCCTCCGGGGAGGGGTGCGTCAAGCGCACGCCCTCGTGGCCCGCGCCCTCGGCGGTCCGGTGACCCTGGGCCCCGTCGTCGTTTCGGTCGCGTGCTTGGAGGTTCGTTCGTTGTTGTGGCACGTCGACCGAATTTAGCGAACGAAGTTCAAAGAAGTTTCAGCGAGATTCCGCGCAGATGTTTGAGCTGATCATGAACGGGTATGACTCGTCTATTTAGCAGCATGAAGACGACCTGACCTGCGCTTTCGGGTGGGGCGCGAACCCGACCGAAAACCCTGGTCACGCCCCTCCCATCAGGGGATTCGACGACCACGCGGGCCCCGGATCTCGCGGGGCGACCCCCCGCCTCCCGGCGAGCGGAACACATGCCTCGGGGTCAAACATAGAGCCTGAACAGGCAATATTAAGCGTGCGTTAAGTCACATCAATTCGGTGGGAACCTCGCGACATAACGTCCCGAAAGGCCTGCGGCACACCTCACACAGTACGCGCCCACCTTCTCGGGGACCCCTGCACACAGGCGGAAACCCCCACTGCGCAGGCGACACGCCGATCGACGTCTCCCACCGTTCGCCCCGCTCGCCTGGTGTCCCCGTGGCCGCAAGACCCCGGCAAGGACGAACGTCCTTGATCATTCGCGGATTTTGGAGCAGACTCTGTGTAGTACGACCTCATGTAGTACTACAATTGGTCGCAACGCTTCGTCGCAGCCTGCCCGGGTCAAGAGCCCCTGGTCGGGTCGCACGACACGAACTTCGCCCACCTCACCACGGCCACACCGGCGGTGGGGATCAACGACCAGGGATCGGAGGCGTCCGTGAACCGCCTGTATCACGACAGTGAGGACTGGGTCGAGCAGGGTAACTGCCGCTCGTACGACCCTGAGATCTTCTTTCCGGTGAGCAGCACCGGGATCGGTCGCGTCGACACGGAACAGGCCCTCGCCGTCTGCCGCAGCTGTACTGTTCGCCCGGAATGCCTGCGGTGGGCGCTACGTGCCGGAGAGGCTCATGGAGTCTGGGGTGGGACCACCCCCGAGGAGCGTCGCTACATGCGCCGCGAACTCGCACCGGCCGTCTAGGGCCCGTCCCTCGGAAACGGGTGGAGCCGCCGGATGCCACGCGCGTTCGGCGGCTCCCCTGTGTCCGGCCCCATATCTCCCGCCCCTCGTGGGTCTTGCGACCCTCGGGGGCACGGCCTAGGTTCGGTAATCGTGCGACCCGCTCACGGCACCCTTCGGCTCACGCGCACGGCACTCCTCGCCGTGGCGTGCACAGGGCTCGCCTGGGGCGGGCACAACCTCTGGTCGGACACACCCGCCGGGGTCGGGGGCTTCCTCCTGACCACGGCGTTCCTGGTCGGCCTCCTGTGGCGCTTCACCAGGATCATGCGGGGCTTCGGCGACATCTTCACCGTCATGGCCCTCGTACAGGTCGTCCTGCACATGGTCCTACAAATGGCGGCGGGTCCCGAACTCCATTCCGCGGGCGCCGGCCCTGGCGGTCACGGGCTGCTCACCCACACACTCGGCCTCACCCCGGGCATGTTGTTCGCACATCTGTGGGCCGCTCTGCTCGCCGCCGCGCTTCTCGCACACGGCGAGTCCGCGCTGTGGTTCCTCGGCGCCACCGTATCCCGGGCCCTGCCACGGCCCCTGCGCGCCCACGGCCTCCCATTCCGCGTGCCCGGGCGCGCGCACGTCGCGTTCCCGATCATCGCGCCCTCTCCATCCGCGTTCACCTCGCACGGGCCCCGCGGGCCTCCCGGTTCACCCGCGCCCCTCCTCCTGTCGTCGTAGTACCCCGGTACCCGACGCCACGGGGCAACCCCGAATCGCATCCGAACGGCCCGAGAGAGAAGACCCATGTCGAAAACCCGTACCGCAGCCCTGATCACCCCCCTCGCCGCGGTGGCCCTGCTATTGGCCCCCTCCCCCGCCCTCGCCCATGACGTGCTCACCGGCTCCGACCCGGAGGACGGCGCCACCCTGGAGACCGTCCCCGAAGAGGTCGTGCTGACCTTCAACAACGCGCCGATGGAAGGTGGCGAGGGCAGCGCGATCGTCGTGACCGGTCCCGACGGTGAGACCCAGTACGAGGACGGCGCGCTCGCCTTCAGCGACACCGAGGTGTCCGTGGGGCTGGCCCCGCTGGACGAGGCGGGCGAGTACAGCATCGCCTACCGCGTCGTCTCCTCCGACGGTCACCCGATCCAGGACACGATCGCCTTCTCGGTGACCGACGAGGCCGTCGCCGAGGCGGCCCCGGAGGAGCCGGCCGAGGAGGAGCCCGCCGAAGCCGAGGAGCCCGCGGCCGAGGAGGTCGAGGAGTCCCCGGCCGCCGCCGAGGAGCCCGCCGCCGAGGGCTCGTCGCCCACCACGCTGCTGTTGGTCGGCGGCATCGCCGCCCTCGCCGTCATCGGCCTGATCGCGGTCCTGGTGGTGCGCATGCGCAAGCGCCCCGGTGCCGGCGAGAACCGGTAGAAGACACTCGAAGGGGCTCGTACGCGTCGGCGTGCGAGCCCCTTCGTCGTCGGTTCGTGCGCCTCAGCGGCGCCGGGCGAGGAGGATGCTGATGTTGTCCTTGCCGCCCGCCCCCATGGCCGCCTGCCAAAGGGCGTGCACGGCGGCCTCGTCGCTGCCGGCCTCCGCGATGATGCGTTCCATCTCCTCCAGCAGCACCAGGTCGGAGAGCCCGTCGCTGCACATGAGCCAGGCGCTGGGGTCCGCGGACTCGTCACGGCCCACGTGCGGGACCATCGAGCCGCCGGAGCTGCCGCCCAAGGATTGGGTGATGAAGTTCGTGGTGACGGGGCGACCGTCCTCGGAGGGTGGCAGGGCCGGGGAGTCGTCCTCGGAGAGTTGACGCAGATGTCGACCCTCCAGACGGTAGGTCCGCGAGTCGCCCACGTTGAACCAGAAGTTGCCGTCGTTGTTGAGCAGGACCCCGGCGACCGTGGTGCCCATCCCGGAGAACTCCGGGTGTTGGGAGGCGTGGTCCTTGATCTCCTCATCGATGTGGGTGAGGAGTTGGGCCACCTCCTCGGGGTTGTTGAGCCGAGGGCCCATCTCGGCCATGCGGTGCACGGCGTGCTCCGAGGCGATCTCACCGGCGGCCTGGCCACCGATACCGTCCGCCACCGCGAGGATGACCGGTTCGGCCACCGGCAGTACGCAGCGGACCGGGGAGGTCATGTTCGCACTGGCGACGGTGAGAGCACCCATGACCACGGAGTCCTCGTTGGCGGGGCGAATAGCGCCCCGGTGCGTGAGGGCCGTGACAATGACTTCCCCACCAGCGACACCCATACGCCCTTCCTCCCGTTTCGTCGGCCTTGGCCGGTTGCCCGGCAGCCGCCGGACCTTGATCGAGTCCCGTTCAACGTCTGGATTCTGTCACCGTACCGAAACGGAGGTCGCTCAAAATCCGTGTACATCATGGCGGAAAACGCTCGGAAGCGCAGTTCCCGTCCGCCTTTGTACCGCCAAAAGTGTGGAGACGGGGGGCTGGGGGGCCACTGAGTCGTCCCGACCCGGTTCCGGTCCGACACTAGCGTTGCTCAGGTCCGACCGACAGTGCCGATCGGGAGGTTCGACGAAGCAGCAGCCCAGGGCCCTGTTTCGGAAGGACCTTGGGCGACCGGAACCGGTCGTTCCACCAGGTTTCGGGCGCCCGACGGGAGCAAGAGCACGTTGTCGGCCTGCCGAGGGTCTGGCACAATGGAGTCCGTTGGGTGTCTAAGACGCAGACACACACGACCTCCGCCCCGCGCGCGAGCCTCGAACACAGGTACGCCCGGTGGCGCTCAACCTCTCTCCAAGGTCGTTTGGTGTGGTCTGTCATGCGTCGCTCCCTTCACCCTCCCTCTTGTGAACCACGGCACCGTTCGCACTCCGTGCGCGCGGCTCTTCGTGCTGCCCGGCCCTCCTCGGCCACGGGGCCCGGACCCGCGCCCACCGCGTTCCCCTGAAGACCCGACGCCGATCCGTGCTCGACGGCGTCCGGTGGTTTTCACCCCCATGTGAAAGCACCGGTGGCCATAGGGCACGGCGGCCCGACCCCTACCCCGGAAGGATTCCGACTCCCCGCTCCGGAGTCCCCCCGGGACCAACCACGACGGACACCACGGCGGTGTCCAAGGAGTTCAGCCCAGTGAAGATCGCCATGGTCGCCGAACACGCCAACCCCCTCCCCGCGCACCGCGGTGAACCGGCCTGCCCGGTGAGCCTGCACGTGTGCGCCGTCTCCCGGCAGCTCGCCAAGCGCGGTCACAAGGTGACCGTCTACGTCCGCCGCAGCGACCCCGAGCAGCCCGAGGGCCGCACGCGGATGGCCCGCGGCGTCTCCGTCGCCCACCTCGACGCCGGTCCCGCCCGTGTCCTCGACGAGACCGACCACGCCGAGCACACCGGCGCCTTCGGGACCGCGCTGGCCGCCGTCCTCGACGAGGACACCCCCGACGTCCTGCACGCCATCGGCTGGACCAGCGGTCTCGCCGCCCTGCACGCCCAGGCGCACAGTGAGAAGGACCAGAGCGGCGTCCCCATCGTCCAGACCTTCCACTCCCTCAACGCCAGCGAGCAGCGTTCCGGCCTCACCCATCGACCGGACCGGGCCCGGATGGAGACGATCCTGGCCTCCCGTGCCGACCGGGTCCTGGTCAACTCCACCGACCAGCAGGGTGAACTGGCCCGCCTGGGCGTGCCGCGTCACCACGTGAGCGTCGTGCCGTTCGGTGTGGACTCCGACCACTTCAGCGTCGAGGGCAGCGCCTCCGCGGAGCCCTGGAACTCCCGCCGCGAGGAGCGTTCCCGCCTCATCTCGGTGACCTCCCTGACCGAGGCCGGTGGCGCCGAACGTCTGGTCGAGGCGATGGTCCGGTTGCCCGAGGCCGAGCTGTTGCTGGTGTCCACCGCCGACGACCGCACGGTCGCCCTCGACGAGAACGCCCGCCGCGTCGAACTCCTGGCGAAGGAGGCCGGCGTGGACGACCGCGTGCACCTGACCGGCCCGGTGGAGCGCAAGGAACTGCCCCGCCTGCTGCGTTCGGCCGACGTGTACGTCTCCGCGGCCTCCTACGACCCCTACGGCGGCGCCGTCCTGGAGGCCATGTCCTGTGGCCTGCCGGTCGTGGCCACCGCCACGGGCGCCGTCCCCGGCGCGGTACTGCACCGTACGAGCGGCGTGCTCATGCGCTTCGGCCGTCCCGACGAGGTCGCCCGGTCGGTCCGCGCGGTCCTCAACACGCCCACCATGAGCAGCGCCTACGGGATCGCCGCGGTCGACCGCGCCCGCTCCCGCTTCACCTGGCAGCGCATCGCGGTGGAGACCGAGCTGGCCTACGAACGCTCCCGTCCGCAGCAGACCGAACGCGACCACTCCGACGAGGACGAGACGGAGCTGCTCCTGTCCGGTTCCTCCCACTGAGCGGTCCACCCCCACCGATGACCTTCGAACACCAGGGACTGCTCTACCGCAGGGAGAGACGGTTCCACGAGGTGACACGGAAACGACTTCGCACCGCGGTACGCGAAGACGGCCACACCGTCCTGGCCGTAGCGGATCCGGCCGCGCTTCTGGATGGGCTCGCCCCCCAGGAGCGCGGTCGGGTGCACGTCGTCGACCGTGACACCCTCTACGAGGCCCCAGGGCGCACGCTGGCGGCCCTGCACCGCATGTCCCTGGCGCACGACTCGGTCACGGTGGTGGGCCAACCACCCGTGCCCACGGACGGCACGATGGAGAACCGCGAGTGGCACCGGTTGGAGTCGGTGCTGAGCACCGCGCTCGCGCCGATGCGCATGCGCCTGCTGTGCGTCCACGACGATCGGGGCCTGCCCCCGGGCGCGCGTTCGGCCGTCCTGGCCACCCACCCCGTCCTGGTGGGCGACGAGGGACCGTACGCCAACCCGGCCTACCTGGGCACCGCGGCGTTCGGCCGTCGGCGCCCGGCGCCGGAGCCGCTACCGGTGACGGGCCCGGTGCACCGTCTGGAGATCGAGCAGTCCCTGCCGCGGCTGCGGGACGACCTCGGCTCCCTGGCGGGCGCCCTGCGCCTGCCACGGGACCGGGTGGACGCCCTGGTGGTGGCGGTGAACGAACTCGCGGCCAACGTGCTGGAGCACGGGGCGGGCAAGGGGACCGTCCAGATGTGGCGTGGCCCGGACCGCTGGGTCTGCGACGTCTTCGACGAACGCGGCGGGCTCTACGACCCCTTGACGGGGTATCGTCCCGCCGACGGCCTGCGCCCCCGCGGGTACGGGCTGTGGATCACCCGGCAGATCTGCGACTTCATGGAGATCTGCGGGGACGAGTCGGGTTCGCTGGTGCGGTTGCACTTCGTGGACCCCGTCACCGGCGGGGAGGGCGGCGAGGAGGCGGAGACCGGTGAGGACGCGCGCACCACGCCGGTCGGTCCACGAGAACGGTGACCCCCGGGCGCCGGTTCAGCCGCCGAGTTCGGAGACCGCGTCGCCGGTGCTGGCGCCTATCGGGATGACCTGGTCGATCCCCGCTATCACGAACAACCGGTTGACCTGCTGCTGTGGCTCGGTGACGACGAATCCGACGTCCAGGTCACGGGCCTGGCGGAACGCCGCGACCAGCACTCCGATGCAGCGGGAGTCACAGAACCCGACCTTGGCCAGGTCCACCACCACCCCCTTGGGGGTGTCGCCGAGGACCTCGTCCAACGCCTGGGCCAGTGCCGGGGACGTGACCGCGTCCATCTCACCGACGGGTGTCACGACGGCGACGCCATCCTCGCGGCGAATCGAGATGTCTGACGTCACGGTCGGTCTCCTTGTCGTTCACTGCGCCGGGTGGGTTCCGGCCCCGCCGTGGGGCGGGCCGAGCGCCGTCGCACGCCACGACGGTCCCGAACCCTCATCATGACGCGTTCCGGTCACGCTCCGGACTCACCATGGTCTTGTTGCCAGGTCTTTCACCGGGATCCCACCATGTTCATCGCGCATTCGCGCGGTCTCGGTTCACCGGCCGTCCGCACCATCGCGACGCATCCGCGGTTGCGGACCCGTGTTCTGCGCGACGAGGTCCCGGGCCACGTCCACCACCCTTTTGCGGTTGCGCTGGGCGACCTCCCGCAGGGCCACGAAGGCGGCGTCGGCGTCGCAGCCCCGGGCGTGCATGATGATCCCCTTGGCCTGGTCGATCACCGTACGCGCCGACATGGCCCGACGCATGTGCGCGGACTCCCGGGCGGCGTCCGTCTGCCGGAAGGCCGTGTGCAGGGCCATCGCCGAGTGCTCGGCCAACAGCGCGGTGAGTTCGGGGCCGACCCCCTTGTCGAAGGCGTCCGCGCGGCCGGAGTGCACCCCGAAGGTCAGCACCCGGTCCTCGTCGCCGTCCCCGGGCAGGGCGCTGGGCTGGGTGATGGAGGAACGGTCGCCGCACTGGACGGCCATACTCGTGTACCGGGGCCAGCGCTGTTCGCGCAGCACGTCGGACACCCGGACCTGGCTCATCTCGCGGACCGCCTCGACCGTGGGTCCCTGGTCGGTCGTGTACTGGTGTTCCAGGGCCTCGGACAGGTCGGAGTGGGAGGCCCCGTAGTCGGTGACCACGTGGCGTCGGGAACCGTCCGGGCCGACCACCTCGCGCCACAGCACCACGAGCGCCGCCGAACAACCGGGGACGCTCAGCGCCGCGGCCCGACTCATCTGGTCCAACGCTCGTTCGGGAGTGGTGTTCTCCTCCTGCCCGAGCGCGCCGATGTCACGGGCGAGGTGTTCGATCCACACCGTGCGAACCTCCTCGACTCGTGCCCCTCTCCCGTACCAACGGTAACCTTCGAAAAAGCCTCGACCGGACGCCGGAGCGTTCCGGCAAGTCCTCACCCGCCCTCGAAGACCACCGGGAGACCGTGAGCGTGTCGGACAACCTCGCCGATCTGCAACGCGAGATCAACGCGCTGAGCGAACGAGTCTCGGCGTTGCGCAACACGCATACCACCTACCCCGATGACGCCGGGGGTACCGCTGAGGCCGCCCTCGCCGAGCTGGAGTACGCCGAACGCCTGCTCGGCGACGCCGGCGGTGAACTGGTCCGCTCGCTCAGCGGACCCGCCGAACCCCGTCGCAGCGGCGACGACAACGACCGTGTCCTGCTGCGCTCGATGTTCAACGAACTCAGTGTGCCCGTGGTGTTGCTGGACCACGACGGCTACATCCGTCGGATCAACAACGCCGGCGCCGAGCAACTGGGCGGTGCCCCCGGCTACGTCACCGGTAAGCCCTTCGCCCACTTCGTCGACCTGCGCAAGCGGGCGGCGATGCAGTCGTGGCTGGCCTCGGTGCTGCGCGGTGACGGCCCCGCGTCCTTGGAGTCGCGGCTGGCGCAGCGCGGGTGGGCCGAGGACGTGCACCTGACCCTGACCCGGTTGGAACTGCCCACAGAGGCCCACCCCCTGGTCCTGGTGGCCATGTCACCACCGATGAACGGCGCCGACGAGGACGGGCCCTCGCCGTTGGAGCCGGAGGTGGAGGACCAGGTGGTCGTGCTCGCCGCCCGCCGCCTGGACGTGCTGACCCGGATGACCCGCCTGCTGTTGCGCGGCACCACACCGACCAGGGCGTTGGCCCTCACCGACGCCGCGGACCTGCTGGCCGACTCCTACGCGGACTGGGTGATCATCGACGTCTGCGACCTGCCCGAGGACCCCCAGGTGGCGCGCCGCGCCGCCGTCGTCGGCCCGGCCGACGCCCCGGAGGGTCAACGCGACGAGCTGGCCGCGCTATCCCCGAGCGACTCCGACATCCCCGGAGAGGTGCTCGGTCGCGGTCAGTCGCTGCTGTTCCCACTGATCGAGGACGAGACGGTGCTGGGTCAGATGGGCGCGGGCGCTCCCGTCCTGGCGGTGTTGGGCGCCGGTTCGCTGCTTTCGGTTCCACTGCGCGGCAGCCGGGGTGTGCGGGGCGCGCTCACCCTGATCCGACGCAGCAACCGGGGCAGCTTCCGCCTGGCCGACCTCGGCCTGATCGAGGAGATCGGCGAGCACATCGGGCTGGCCCTGCCGCCCCGACGACTCTGATCGGCCACGAGGCGAACACGGTCAGTCCTCGGGGCCGTGCAGGGTGTCCACGAGGGTGGACAGCCGGGAGGCCGAACGGTCCACCCGACGGACGGCGTCCACCAGCGGCTGGTCGATCTCCTGGTAGTTGCCCACGATGTGCTCGCGCAGGTCGGCCAGGTCCGACTGGACCTGACGGGAACGTTGAGCGAGCTGCTCCACGAGCGCCTTACCGGGTTCGCCGCTCTCCTGGCCGAGCACCCGTTGCAGCGAGCGGGCCTGTTCGCGCATCTGCGCCTTGAGCTGGTGCAGTTCGACGAACACCTCGACCTTGGAGCGCAGCACCCACGGGTCGAACGGCTTGATGAGGAAGTCCACCGCGCGGGAGGAGTAACCGCGGAACACCTGGTGCCGATCGACTTCCTGAGCGGTCAGGAAGATGATCGGCACGTCCTTGGTCTTCTCCCGCTGCTTGATGTGCGCGGCGGTCTCGAAACCATCCATGCCCGGCATGATCACGTCGAGCAGGATCACGGCGAAGTCCGTACCCAGAAGGTGCTTCAGCGCCTCCTCGCCGGAGTTGGCCCGCACCAGGTTCTGGTCGAGGGAGGTGAGGGCCGCCTCCAGCGCGATGAGGTTCTCGTCCCGGTCGTCGACGAGAAGGATGTTGGCCTTCTGAGTCACTGCTTCTTACTCCGAGTCGTGCGGTGGGGTGTTGCCGTCATCGCCGGTCGCCCCGGCGTCGTCGTGGCCTGTGTCGCCATTGTGCACGCCGGCGGAACCGTTCGTGTCACCGGAGCGATCGTCGGCCGCGGCGCCCGCCCGGGTCTCCTCCGGGTCGGCGGTGAGCCAACGACGCATCACGTCCAACAGGTGGTCCAGGTCGACCGGTTTGGTGACGTAGTCGGTGGCACCGGCCGCCAGACTGCGCTCCCGGTCGCCCTGCATGGCCTTGGCGGTCAGCGAGATGATCGGCAGGTCGGCGAACTGGGGCATCTCCCGGATGCGCTGGGTGGTCTGGTTACCGTCCAGTTCCGGCATCATCACGTCCATCAGGACCAGTGAGATGTCCTCGTTGGCCTCCAGCTTCTCGATGCCGGAGTGGCCGTTGTCGGCGTACAGGACCTCCAGTCCCTGTGCTTCCAGGGCGCTGGTCAGTGCGAACACGTTGCGCACGTCGTCGTCGACGATGAGCACGCGCTGGCCGGCCAGGATCGCCCGGCGCTCGGGGTCGGGGCGGGCCTCGACCTGTTCCTCCCTGCCCTGTTCCTCGGGTTCGGCGTTCTTGAGGACCTGCACCATGGGCAGCGGTTCCTCAGGCTCACTCGAATCGGTCAGGGCCGCCACCACGGCGTCGAAGTCCTCGTCGGGCAGATCGAGTTCGTCGTCGCCGATCGGTTCGAGGGAACCCGGTCCCTGTTCCAGCTCGATGGGCGTGGTCAGGGCCGGGGGCTGATCCACGACCTCCGCTGCGTCCTCGGGCAGGCGCACCGGCAGCAGCAGGGTGAAGGTGGAGCCCCGGCCGGTGATGCTCTGCACCCGGATCTCGCCGCCGAGCAGACGGGCGAAGTTGCGGCTGATGGACAACCCCAGACCGGTGCCGCCGAATCGTCGCGAGGTCCCGCCGTCACCCTGGTGGAAGGCCTCGAAGATCACCTGGAGCTTGTCCTCGGCGATGCCGATGCCGGTGTCGGCGACCGTGAAGGCGATGACCTCTTCGTTCTCGACGAACATGTCGAGGTCGGCGTCCTCCAGCGCCCAGGCCGGTTCGATGAGCAGCCGCACCTCGCCCTGCGAGGTGAACTTGACGGCGTTGGAGAGCAGGTTGCGCAGGATCTGCTGGAGCCGCTGCTCGTCGGTCCACAGGGTCTCGGGGATGTCCGGGGAGACGTCCACCGCGAAGGCCAGCCCCTGTTCGCCGGTGACCGGCCGGAAGGTGGCCTCCACGTAGTCGACGAGCTGGGCGATGGACACCTCGCTGGGCTGCACCTCGGCGCGGCCCGCCTCCACCTTCGACAGGTCGAGGATCTCGTCGATGAGCAGCAGCAGGTCGCTGCCGGCCTTGTGGATGGTCTGGGCGAACTCGACCTGCTTGGGCGTGAGGTTCTGCTCGGCGTTGTCGGCGAGCAGGCGGGCCAGGATGAGCAGGCTGTTGAGTGGCGTGCGCAGCTCGTGCGACATGTTCGCCAGGAACTCGGACTTGTACTTGGAGGAGACCTGCAGCTGGTGCGCGCGCTCCTCCAACGCGTTCCGGGAACGCTGGATCTGCTGGTTCTGCAGCTCGATCGCGCGATTCTGGTTGGCCAGCTGGGTGGCCTTCTGCCGCAGCTCCGCGTTCATGCCGCGCAGCTCCTCCTGCTGGCGCTGGAGTTCGTTGGAGCGTTCGCGCAGCTGGCTGGTGAGCTGCTGGGACTGTTCGAGCAGCAGCTCGGTGCGGTTGTTGGCCAGGATCGTGTTGATCGTGGTGCCCAGCAGCGAGACCAGCTGGCGCAGGAAGTTCTTGTGGATCTCGCGGAACTCCTCGAAGGAGGCGAACTCCACGACGCCCAGGGAACGTCCCTCGGTGACGATCGGGACGATGTACAGGTGGTTGGGGACGGCGTCGCCGAGCCCCGACTCGATGTTGATGTACCCGGCCGGGATGTTGCTGACGTGCTGTTCGGTCTGTTGGGCGAGCGCCTCACCCACCAGCCCCTGGCCCTTGACGATGCGTCGCCGCTTTTCGGTGGGCTGGAAGCCGAAGCCCGCGTAGAGCCGGAAGACGCCCTCGTGGTCCTGGTCCTCGGGCAGGTAGCAGGCGCCGTGCTGGGCTCCGATGAGCGGCGTGACCTCGTTCATGATGAGGCGGGCCAGCTCGTCGAGGTCCCGGTGTCCCTGGATGTGTCCGGAGATGCGGGCGAGGTTGGACTTGAGCCAGTCGGCGTCGCGCTGCACCGAGGTGGTCTCGCGCAGGTTGGACACCATCAGGTTGATGTTGGCCTTGAGCTCCTCCATCTCGCCGCGGGTGTCGACCTGGATGTTGCGGGTCAGGTCGCCCTTGGCGACGGCGTTGGCGACTCCGGCGATGGCGCGCACCTGAGTGGTGAGGTTGCCGGCCAGCTCGTTGACGCTGTCGGTGAGCTGCTTCCACGTTCCGGTGACGCCCTCGACCTTGGCCTGACCGCCCAACTGACCCAGGCTGCCCACCTCGTGGGCCACACGCGTGACCTCCGTGGCGAAGGCCGACAGTTGGTCGACCATGGTGTTCACCGTGGTCTTCACTTCGAGGATCTCGCCTTGGGCGTTGACGTCGATCTTCTTGGTTAGGTCACCGGCGGCGACCGCGGTCGTCACCTCGGAGATGTTGCGCACCTGAGTGGTCAGGTTGTGCGACATCGAGTTGACGTTCTCGGTGAGGTCGTTCCAGATGCCGGAGACGCCCTTGACGCTGGCGCGACCGCCCAACTTGCCCTCGGTGCCCACCTCACGGGCCACACGGGTGACCTCGTCGGCGAAGGCGGAGAGCTGGTCCACCATCACGTTGATGGTCTGCTTCAACTCCAGCATCTCGCCCTTGGCGTTGACCGTGACCTGCTTGGTCAGGTCGCCGGCGGCCACCGCCCGCGTCACCATGGAGATCTGCCGCACCTGGTAGGTGAGGTTGTTGGCCATGGAGTTGACGTTGTCGGTGAGGTCCTTCCAGACCCCGGATACGTCGCGCACGTGGGCCTGTCCGGCCAGTTTGCCCTCGGTGCCCACCTCGCGGGCCACACGCGTGACCTCGTCGGCGAACGTGGAGAGCTGGTCCACCATCGTGTTGATGGTGTCCTTCATCTCCAACATCTCGCCCTGGGCGTCGACGGTGATCTTCTTGCCCAGGTCGCCGCGGGCGACCGCGGTCGTGACCTGCGAGATGTTGCGGACCTGGTAGGTGAGGCTGTTGGCCATCGAGTTGACGTTGTCGGTCAGGTCCTTCCAGATGCCCGACACGCCCTTGACGCTGGCACGACCACCCAACTTGCCCTCGGTGCCCACCTCACGGGCCACACGCGTGACCTCGTCGGCGAGGGAGTCGAGCTGGTCCACCATGGTGTTCACGGTGTTCTTCAGGGCGAGCATCTCGCCTTGGACGTCCACCTCGACCTTGCGCGTCAGGTCGCCCCTGGCGACCGCGGTGGTCACCTTCGAGATGTCGCGGACCTGGTTGGTGAGGTTGTCCGCCATCGAGTTGACGTTGTCGGTCAGGTCTTTCCAAGTGCCCTGGACCCCGCGCACGTTGGCGCGACCGCCCAACTTGCCCTCGGTGCCCACCTCACGGGCCACGCGGGTGACCTCGTCGGCGAACGTGGAGAGCTGGTCCACCATCGTGTTGATGGTGTCCTTCAGCTCCAGCATCTCGCCCTGGACGTCGATGGTGATCTTCTTGGTCAGGTCACCGCGGGCGACCGCGGTGGTGACGGTGGAGATGTCGCGGACCTGCAGGGTGAGGCGGGAGGCCATCTGGTTGACCGACTCGGTGACCTCGCGCCAGGCACCGGAGACACCCTCGACCTTGGCGCTGCCGCCCAGCTTGCCCTCGGTGCCCACCTCACGGGCCACACGGGTGACCTCCTGGGTGAAGCCGCTCATCTGGTCGGCCATCCGGTTCACCGTGGTGGCCAGACGCAGCAGGTCACCGCGGAGTTCGCCGCTGCGGGACTCGGTGGAGGCCCGTCGGTTCAGCTCGCCCTCGGCGACCGAGTCCAAGACCCGGGCCACGTCGGTGACGGGTTCGGCGACCTCGTCCAGCAGCATGTTCAGCGCCCGGGCGCTGTTGCCCCAGGCGCCCCGCGCCGGGTGGACGATGACCCTCTCGTTGAGCCGGCCCTCCTCACGGACGACGTCGCCGACCCTCTGGAGTTCCGAGCTGAGCTGTTCGCTGTGGTCGACGACCTCGTTGAAGACCGAGGTGATCTCCTTGAGCCTGCCACTGCCGCGCGATCGGAGTCGAACACTGAAGTCGCCGTCGCGCATCCGGTACAGAGCGCTGAGAATCTCGTCGAGCTGGTCGTCGGCCACTTCCTTGACCGCCTCGGGCATGTACCCCTCCTCTATCCCGCACGCCACCTCGGTCATCGACCTCCGCCTGCCGGGGACGGCCCGACTCGGCCCACCGCACGGTGGGCCGGCCCCGTACCAGGTCGGGGCACGGGACACGGGGAGCGCGCGCGTGGCCGCGCGCCTCGGTGACACCCCGTCACGCTATCGTCGCGAGTTACCACCCGAAAGAAGCGGATGTGTCGTCTTACACTAACCGGCCCCGAGATTTCGCACAGGTGGGTCGACGAACTCGCGTCCACGATCCCGGTGAGGCGGGGCCCGGCCATGGCTTCGTGGAACCCGCGTATCGTTGCAGTTGCCGGCACCGGCATTCGCGCCCAGTGACGAAGGACACCGACGGCTTGGTAGTACAAGACGCGTTGAAGGTAGCTCGACGGGAGTTCCCCCCCGCTCCCGAGACGGCGGCGGCCGCCCGAGAGTTCGTGCACGACACCCTGCTCGGTTGGGGTCTGCCCGACCCGTTCGACGACATCATCCTGCTCGTCAGCGAACTGGTCACCAATGCCGTCATCCACGCGGACTCCGCGTTGGAGGTCACCGTCCGCCGCTCGGAGGGGTCGACGGAGGTGATGGTCACCGACTCGGCCCCCGAGAGGGCGGTCCCGCAGGCGGGTCCACTCGCCGTGGACACCTCCCCCTCGACCGAGGAGCAGCGCAGCGGTGGCCTGGGACTGGCGTTGGCCTCGGCCATCGCCTCCAGTTGGGGCGTGAGCTACGGGCGTAACGACAAGGCCGTGTGGTTCCGCATAGAGGACAAGAACGACGGGACGCCGTCCCTGGAGTCGCCGCCGGTGCGTCGGGGCACCGTCCGTCCCGCGCGCCCACCCGCGTGGTCGGCGCTGGACTCGGCGTTGGGTTCGCGCCTGACCCTGCCGCAACTACTGGAACGCACGGTGGAGTACTCCACGTCGACGTTGGGCGGTGACGCCGCCTACATCGCGTTGACGACCTCCGACGAGACCATGTGGGAGGTGCGTACCGCGGTCGGGCTGACCGGTGGGGCGCACTGGCGCCCGCTCCGGGTGCGCACCGAGGAGATCTTCCCGTCCGCGGCGCCCGAGCCCGGACCGGTGATCAACGACGACCTGATGATCGCCCGAGCCGGTCGCGGCGCGCTGGCCCGTGCCGGAATGCGGTCACTGGTGACGGCACCGATGATCGTCGACGGTCGGGTGACCGGCCTGTTGGCGGTCGCCTCCACCCGGGCACGCCACTTCGGTCCGGCGGCGGCCAAACGACTCCAGGAGGGCGCGGACCTCATCGCGCTGCCGGTCGAGCGTGCCCGGTTGGCCGAGGTCGAGTTGAGCCGTCGCGCCTCGCTGAGCTTCCTCGCCGAGGCCAGCGACCTGCTCGCCGGCACCCTCGACGAGAAGATGACCGGCGCCCTGGCCGCGCAGCTCATCACCTCGCGCCTGGGCCGTTGGTGCGCCATCCACACCACCAACGAACTGGGAATCTCCAAGCTCACCCACGTGGTGCACAGCGACGAGAACCTCAACGACATCCTGCGTTCCCTGCTCACCTCGTTGCCACCGCGGGAACAGCGTGAACCGCAGCCCCTGTGGACCCCGCAGGAGTTGGCCGCCGAAGGGCTGGAGGAGCAGTGGTCACGTGTACCCGCCCGAGGGCCCGCGATCAGCATCCCGCTGATCGCGCACGGCCGGGAGCTGGGTCGGATGACCATCGGCAAGAACGAGAGCGACGACTTCACCCGTGAGGAGGCGGACGTCGCCGACGACCTGAGCCGTCGGGTCGCCTCGGCGATGGAGAACGCCCGCCTGCACGAGCGGCACACATCGATGAGCACCGCCCTGCAGCGCAGCCTGCTGCCGCCCAAGGACAAGGAGCCGGTGATCCCGGGGGTCGACCACGCGGTGTACTACCGGCCCTCGGACGAACGCAGCGAGGTGGGCGGCGACTTCTACGACGTGTTCTCCGCCAGCGGCCGGTGGTGCTTCGCGATCGGCGACGTGTGCGGCACCGGCCCGGAGGCCGCCGCCGTCACGGGTCTGGCCCGGCACACGCTGCGCGCCCTGGCCCGGGAGGGATTCACCCCGGCGCACATCATGCAGCGGTTGAACATGGCGATCCTGGACGAGAACACCTCGACCCGGTTCCTCACCATGCTCTACGGGGAGATGACCCCGGCCACCGACGGAACCGGCGGCATGCGCGTGCGCATGGTCTCGGCCGGGCACCCGCTTCCGATGCGACTGAACCAGAAGGGGCGGGTGGAGACGTTCGGCAGCTCCCAGCCGTTGCTGGGCGCGTTCGAGGACGTCGGCTTCACCACCGAGAGCGTGGACATCCACCCGGGCGAGGTGGTGCTGGCGGTGACCGACGGCGTCACCGAGCGACGCAGTGGCAACGACATGCTCGGCGACGAGGGGTTGGAGGAGATCTTCTCGCACGCCGCCGGGCTGACCGCCCAAGCGGTGATCAGCCGGATCGAGCGCGAACTGGAGGAGTACGCCCCGGGCGGCAACGCCGACGACACCGCCATGTTGGTGCTGCGGTTCCTGTGACCGGTGGGGCTCAGAGCCAGCCCATGTCCTGGGCGGTTCGGATGGCCGCCATGCGGTTCTCGGCGCCGGTCTTGCCGATGGCGTTCGACAGGTAGTTGCGAACGGTGCCCTCGGTGAGGTGGAGCTTCTTGGCGATCGCCGCGACGGTGGCCCCGTCGGCGGCGGCTCGCAGCACCTCGCCCTCCCGGTCGGTCAGGGGGCTCTCCCCGCCGACCATCGCGGCGGCGGCCAGGTCGGTGTCGATGTAACGTCCGCCCTCGTGGACCTTGCGGATGGCGCCGGCGAGCTGCTCGACCGGTGCGTCCTTGGCCAGGAACCCGCGGGCCCCCGCGGACAGGGCTCGGCGCAGGTAGCCGGGGCGCCCGAAGCTGGTGAGGATGACGACCCCGCAGCCGGGGGCGCGTTCCTTGAGCTCCGCGGCGGTCTCCAGGCCGGTGGCGCCGGGCATCTCGATGTCCAGTACGGCGATGTTCGCGTCGTGTTCGAGGACCAGGTCGGTCACCTGGTCGCCCCGGCCGACCTCGGCGACGACCTCGATGTCGTCCTCCAGGCCGAGCAGCGCGGCGATGGCCCCACGGACCAGGTGTTCATCGTCGGCGAGAACCAGATTGATCACGGGGGACCTTCCCAGTCGCCCGCGTCGTCAGGGATCGCGAGCACGGTATCGTTCCGGACATTGTGGATCATTCGGTACGGAGGCGGCCGAGTACGAGGACGCTCGGTCACGGCTCGGGAGAACTCGAAACCGCGCTGTAGCGGGCTCTCACCCTCTTTTAACCCACGCACCACATGATGAAGCTTGTCAGTACATCGTCCCATCTGACGGAGGATGAGTTGCAGCCCCACGAAACCAACGACGGCCACGAGCCCGGCGCGGGTACCGAGCACGCCGCCGGCGCCGAGGACCACCCCGTCCAGGACTCCTTCGCCTCCGAAGACCGGGACCAGAGCGCCACCGCGGGCGGCCCCGCCCCGGTGAACGAGACCGCGCCGGAGACCTCCGAGGCGCTGGAGGCCGCTGCGGCCTCCGAGACCCCCTCCGCTCACGAAACCCCGGCGGCCCCCGAAGTCCCCGCGGCCTCCGAGGCTTCCGAGGCTTCCGAGGCTTCCGAGGCCGAGCCTTCGAGCGCACCTCGCTTCTCCCCGCCCGAGGAGTCGGGACCCCGGTGGGCGACCGATCCCCAGGGCACCGGCCATGGTTCCTACGCCTTCCACGGGCAGGGACCGCACACCGGACCGCACCAGGGGGGACCACCCCCCGGACCCGGCATGCCTCCGCCTCAGCCGCACCAGCAACAGCCGTACCCACAGCAGCCGCCGCAGGGCCACTACGGCGCCGGACCGCACACCGGGGGCTTCGCCGCACCGGGGCAGCCCGGCCCGGCCGGCCCGCCGCACCAGACCGCCGCCTTCGGGGCCGGTGGTCACCCTGGTGGGCCCCGGCACCCGGGACCGTTCGGGCAACCGCACTTCGGCCCGCCCCCGGAGTCCGAGCGCAAGAAGCGCGGCACCGGCAAGATCGTGGGAATCGCCGCGGTGACCGCCCTGGTCACCAGCCTGGTCATCGGACCCACGGCCGCGCTGGGCACCGCCTACCTGCTGCCCGAGGCGGACCCCATCAGCGCGCTCGACGGTGAGCAGGGAAGCACCGCCACCGAGGGTGCCGTCGGCGAGGTCGCCGAACAGGTCCTGCCGAGCGTGGTCTCCATCCAGACCGGTTCGGGCGGCGGCAGTGGCGTGATCCTGTCGTCGGACGGACAGATCCTCACCAACGCGCACGTGGTGGCGGAGGCCCAGAACGGGCCCCTACAGGTCCGATTCAACGACGGCAGCGCCACGGAGGCCGAAGTCCTCGGTGTGGACCCGGTGTCCGACATCGCGGTGATCCAGGCCGAGGGTCGAGACGACCTCACTCCGGCCACCCTGGGCGACTCCGACCAGGTCGGCGTGGGCGGCGACGTGGTCGCCATCGGTTCCCCGCTGGGCCTGTCCGGCACGGTCACGACCGGTGTGGTCAGCGCGCTCAACCGGCCGGTGAACACCGGAGCCACCGAGAGCGGTGGCGGCCAGACCTCCACGGTGATCAACGCGATCCAGACGGACGCGGCGATCAACCCCGGTAACTCCGGCGGCCCGTTGGTGAACATGGCCGGCGAGGTGGTCGGGGTCAACACGGCCATCGCCGGGCTCTCCCAGGAGAGCGGTTCGGTGGGTCTGGGCTTCGCCATCCCGATCAACCAGGTCCGGCCGATCGCCGAACAACTGGTGGAGGAGGGCAGCGCCAGCTACCCGGCCATCCAGGCGACCATCGCCCCGAGCCGGAGTGGTGGCGCGGAGATCATGGAGGTCACCGACGGCGGGGCCGCCGCCGACGCCGGTCTGTCCACCGGCGACGTGGTGGTGTCGCTGGACGATGAGGCCGTCGACTCCCCCGACCAGCTCATCGCGCAGATCCGGGCCCGGGCTCCCGGAGACGAGGTGACCCTGGGCGTGGTGCCCAAGGGCGAGGACACCCCGGAGGACGTGACGGTCACCCTGGGCGAGCAGAGCGCCGCGTCCGCGACCGAGGAGGTCGAGGAGGAAGAGGACTAGGGAAGGACTTGGTTCCGCCAGAGGCCGACGGGGGCGTCGCTCCGGCGGGACCATGGGTCGACGGGAAACCGACCCTGAAGCGAAGGGGCGGTCCGGCTGTCGCCGGACCGCCCCTTCGTGGTGGTCGCGGTACCGCCGGCCGCGCCATCGGGTACGGGCCATGACCTGAACACACGCCTGGGAACTGAGAGACAGAAGTGAACACGGAGAGTATCGTTCCGTGGACCGTGTGCCACTTTCGGGATCGCCCCCGTGTTCACCGCAAGGTCGGCGACGGGCCATACGGATGGCCCACACTCGTGATCACCACGGCAGGCCGCGCGCAGCCCCAGGAGAATCCGGTATGTCCACGTCCTTCGCACCCCACCCGCCCGCGGCGACGCGTCCGGCCCCTTCCGGAGGTGGACGCCGCCGGACCAGGGTCCTCATCGGTACCGATACCTACCCCCCGGACGTCAACGGCGCCGCCTACTTCACCGCCCGGCTCGCCCGGGGGCTGACCGAACGCGGTGTCGAGGTGCACCTGCTATGCCCCTCGCCCACCGGGCGGCCGCACGTGGTGGAGCGGCACGGGGTGGTGGAGCATCGGCTGCGGTCCATGCCCTCCTTGGCGCACGAGAGCGTCCGGCTGGCCCTGCCCGCGGGTGTACGCGGCCACCTGAACCGGCTCCTGGACCGGTTGCGGCCGGACGCCGTGCACATCCAGAACCACTTCCTCGTCGGCCGGATGCTGGCCGGCGCCGCACACGACCACGGCGTGCCGGTGGTGGCCACCAACCACTTCATGCCCGAGAACCTCTTCGACCACCTGCGAATGCCGTGGTCCCTACGCCCGTACGCCGCACGCCTGGCCTGGTGGGACCTGAACCGGATCCTGGGCCGGGTCGAGCACGTGACCACACCGACGCCGACCGCGGCCCGGCTGCTACGCGAACAGGGGTTCATCCATCCGGTGGAGGCGGTCTCCTGCGGGATCGACCTGGACCGCTTCCGACCGCCACCGGAGGGTTCCGTCGTCGCCGAACGTCTGCGGCTGCGCGCCCGATTCGGGCTGCCCGACCGTCCGACGATGCTGTTCGTGGGTCGTCTGGACGAGGAGAAGCGCGTCGACGAACTGGTGCGCGCGGTGGCCCGCACCTCCGACGTCCAGCTGGTGCTGGCCGGTCAGGGCGCGCACCGCGAGAGGGCGGAGGAACTGGCCCGGGCCGAAGGGGTCGCCGGCCGGGTCCGGTTCCTCGGCTTCGTCGCGCACGAGGACCTCCCGAACGTCTACCGGTGCGCGGACGTGTTCACCATCGCGGGCATCGCCGAGTTGCAGAGCATCGCCACGTTGGAGGCCATGGCCAGTGGGCTGCCCGTGGTGGCGGCCGACGCGATGGCCCTGCCCCACCTCGTGGAGGAGGGCCGCAACGGCTACTTGTACGAGCCGGGCGATCCCGACGCGCTCGCCGACAGGGTGGAAACGGTGCTGGCCACCGAGCGGGAACGGCCGCGCATGGGCGCGCACAGCCGGCTCATGGCGTCACGGCACCGGTTGGAGGATTCGCTGGACCGCTTCGCGCACATCTACGTGGACGCGTCGGTCGGGGCACTCGCCTCGTTCTCCGGCGGCCGGTAGGGCGGCAGGGCGAACCCGATGACGGTGCCGCCGCCCTCCCGGTTTCGGGCGAACACCTCTCCCCCGTGGTCACGGGCGATCTCGTGCACCATGGACAGACCCAGCCCGGAGCCGGGCAGGCCACGGGCGACGGTGGCCCGGTAGAAGCGTTCGAAGAGGTGGCGGATCTCGTCGGGGTCCACGCCCGGGCCCCGGTCCAGGACCTCCACCACGCCCTCGCGGACGCGGATCTCGATGGGCCCGTCGCCGTCGGGGTCGAACTTGGCCGAGTTCTCCACGGGGTTGGACATCGCCCGTTCCAGGGCGCCGGGACGGCCCCAAACGAGACTGTCGTCGGCATCGACGAGGATCTCGCGGCCGGTCCGGCGTCGGGTCCGGGTGGCGACGCGCTCGGCGAGCCCTGCGAGCGCCACCGCGCTGCGGGTCTCGTCCTCGTGGTCGCCGGTGGCCAACCCGACCAGTTCGTTGACCAGGGCGGTGAGCTCCTTGGTCTCGCCTTGGAGGTCGTCGAAGAGCCGTTGACGCGCGTCCGGGCCGAGCCGTTCCACCCGGCCCAGGACCTGCACGTTGGTGCGCAGGCTGGTGAGCGGGGTGCGCAGTTCGTGCGCGGCGTCCTGCACCAGGCGGCGCTGTTCGTCCTTGGAACGGGCCAACCGGGCGAGCATGCCGTTGAAGGCGCTGGTGAGACGGCCGACCTCGTCGTGTCCGGGTTCCTCGGGGCCCACGCCCGGACCACCGGCGCCTCGGTCGGTGGCTCCCCCGTTGCCGCGACCGTTGCGCGTGGTGGTGACCGGGTCGAGTCGGCCGGTGGAACTGACGTACTCGGCGGCCTCGGTCAGGCGGACCAGCCGGCCGGTGACGCGGTGTCCCGCCAGCCAGCCGACCGAGGCCGCGCACAGGGCGACGAACAGGCCCACCCACAGGATCTGCGTGGCCAATCGGCCGATCATCTGTTCGATCGGGGACAGTTGTTGGAGGAGTTGGACGGCGCCGCGTCCCTCGCCCAACGAAACGGTGCCGACCCGATACGCCTGGTCCTGGACCTGGAGCTCCCGCTGACTGATCACCCCGGGTTCGTCGGCCCGAGCGAGCTCCAAGTCCTCGGAGGTGGGGTGGAAGGAGGAGATCTCGTGCTGGTTGGCGAGCAGTCGCGCCCAGCTTCCGTCGGGGCCCAGGATCTGCGCGTCCAGGCTGCCCGGGGCCAGGAAGGAGAGCCGGTTCTCCTGTACGTCCTCGCTCTCCTGCGCGGACACGATCAGTTGGCGGGACAGGTTCTGCAACGCGTCGTCGAACTCGCCCTCGGCGTCGGCGCGGATGAGCGAGGCGGCGGTGCCGTAGGCGAGCATGCCGATCAGGGCGATGGTGACGGCGGCGACCGCCGCGAACATCACCGCGAAGCGGGTTCCCAGTCGCCAGTCGTCCGGGTTGAGCAGGACGCTGCGCCGCCTCGCCTCTTGGACGCGTGACTCCGGAACGGACTCCCTGTGGGGAACGGACACCCTTGGATCACCCCTGGCGCAGCGTGTATCCGACACCTCGGACCGTCTGGATCAGCGGCGGTCCGCCATCCTCCAACTTGCGCCGCAGATAGCTGATGTAGACCGCCAGGTTCTTCGACTCCGGTCCGAAGTCGTAACCCCAGATGCGGTCGTAGATGGTGGCGTGGTCCAGGACGATGCCGGAGTTGCGCATGAGCAGTTCGAGCAGGTCGAACTCGGTCTTGGACAGTTCCACCTCGCGTTCGCCGCGCCACACGCGCCGGGCGCGGGCGTCCAGGCGCAGTTCACCCACCCGAAGGGGCGCCTCGTCGTCGGCCCCCTCCGGCACGGGAGCGGCACGGCGCAGCAGGGCACGCAGCCGCGCCAGGAGTTCGTCGAGTTCGAAGGGTTTGGCGAGGTAGTCGTCGGCACCGGCGTCCAGGCCCGCCACCCGATCGGGCGTCTCGACCCGCGCGGTGAGCATGAGGATGGGCGTGCGATCGTGCTCGGCCCGAAGTACGCGGGCCACCCCGAGGCCGTCGACACCGGGCATCATGACGTCCAGGACCAGCAGGTCGACGGGTTCCGCGTGGACCGCGGCCAGGGCCTGGACTCCGTCGGCGACGGTGCGCACCGTGTACCCCTCCAGTTGGAGGGCGCGTTCCAGGGACTCCCTGATGGCACGGTCGTCGTCGGCGACCAGGACGGTGGCGGTGCTTTCCATGCCCCCATGCTCTCGCACCAGGGTGAGAGAGCGGTAAGAAGCGATCGGGAACGGGGTGTGGTGTCCTGGTCGAGTGCCCTGGTCAGGCGTTCGGGTCGAAGACGCGGGTGCGCTCCAGCCCGGCGGCGCGGCCCTTGCCGGCCACCACCAGCGCCATCTTCCGAGAGGCCTCGTCGAGCATCTCCTCGCCCAGCATGACGGCGCCGCGCCGGTCCACGGTGGTGGCGTGCTCGTAGGCGTCGAGGATGAGTTCGGCGTGGTCGTAGTCCTCCTGGGAGGGAGCGAACACCTCGTTGGCGGCCGTCACCTGGAGCGGGTGCAGCACCCACTTGCCGTCGAAACCGAGCGCGGAGGTGCGCCCGGCGGCGCGGCGGAACGCGTCCACGTCACGAATTTGCAGGTAGGGACCGTCGATGGCCTGGACCCCGTTGGCCCGAGCGGCCACCAGGATGCGCATGAGAACGTGGTGGTAGGCGTCGCCGGTGTCGTACCCGGGCGGCTGCTCACCGACCACGAGGCTCTTCATGTTGAGGGAGGCCATGAAGTCGGCGGGCCCGTAGACGAGGCTCTCCAACCGTGGGGAGGCGGCCGCGATCTCGTCCACGTTCACCAGGCCCTTGGCGTCCTCGATCTGCGCCTCGATACCGATCCGACCGATGGGCAGGCGCACGGCGCGTTCGATCTGGGTGAGCAGCGTGTCGAGCCAGTGGACGTCGCGGGCGGCGGTCACCTTGGGCAGGACCAGGGTGTCCAAATGCGCGCCGGCGTTCTCGACCACGGTGATGACGTCGCGGTAGGCCCATTCGGTGGAGATGTCGTTGACCCGCACGGAGCGGACCTTGCCGTCCCATCCACCTTCGGTGAGCGCCTCGACCACGGTGGCGCGCGCCGTCTCCTTCTCCAGGGGCGCGACCGCGTCCTCCAGGTCGAGGAAGAAGGCGTCGACGTCCAGCCCCCGCGCCTTCTCGACGAACCGGGGGTTGGACCCCGGTACCGCGAGCACCGACCGTCGCGACCTCGGTTCTGCCATGGCGTGTCCTCCCCGTTCCGTCCGTGCGCTGCGGCCCGTGGTGTGAGACGGATCCCGTACGGGCCCGCGGGCCTCATCATCGCACCGTGTGATGCGTAGAGTGTGGCCGGGCCCGGTGAGGGCGGGTCCGGGGATCACACGGGGGAATGCGACATGGCCGTGCAGCCGTACCCGACCAGTACCCATTGGGGTGCCTACCGGGTCGATGTGGAGAACGACCGAGTGGTGGGGGTGCACCCCGATCCTCGTGATCCCGCTCCGTCCCCGCTGATGGCCAACACACCGGACGCCCAACACCACCGCACCCGGGTGGCCCGGCCGGCGGTGCGACGCCGTTGGTTGGAGAACGGCCCGGGCCCGGACGCGCGACGCGGCGACCCCGACGACGAGTACGTGGAGGTGGAGTGGTCCAGGGTTTTGGACCTGCTCGCCGGCGAACTGGACCGGGTACGCACCCGCCACGGCAACGCCGCGATCTTCGGCGGCTCCTACGGGTGGGGCAGCGCGGGGCGGATCCACCACGCGCAGAGCCAGCTGCACCGGTTCCTCAACACCATCGGCGGGTACACGCGGTCGCGCACCACCTACAGCCACGGGGCCGTGGAGGTGCTGTTCCCGAGGATCATCGGCGTTCCGGCCGCCAACCGGCTGCTGCATCGCGCACCGTCCTGGGAACGGATCCGCGAGCACACCGAACTCCTGGTGAGCTTCGGTGGGCTGCGGGTGTCCAACACCTGGATCGCCTCCGGCGGGCGGGCGGCGCAGACGGCGGGTCCGGCGATGCGCGCGGCCTCGGACGCCGGTGTGGAGTTCGTGTCGGTGTCCCCCTTGCGCGACGACACCTCCGCCGACCTCAAGTGCACGTGGATGTCGCTGGAGCCCGGGACCGACACCGCCGTGCTGCTGGCGCTCATGCACGTCCTGTTCGACGAGGGGTCGGCCGACACCGCGTTCCTGGACCGGTACACCGTCGGCGCCGACCGGCTGCGCGCCTACGTGATGGGCGAGCGCGACGAGTACGGTGCGCCGGGCGGGGTGGAGCGTTCCCCCGAATGGGCGCAGCGGGTGAGCGGGGTGCCCGCCGAGGACGTTCGAGCGTTGGCGCACCGGATGGCGCAGAAGCGCACCCTGATCAACGTGGGCTGGTCGGTGCAGCGCGCCAGGTACGGCGAACAGCCGCTGTGGGCGGGGCTCGCGTTGGCGTGCTGCCTGGGACAGGTGGGGCTGCCCGGCGGCGGGTTCGCTTCGGGGTACGGCTCGATGGGCAACTACGGCGGTGGCGCGACCCCGGTGGGGCTGCCTCGGTTTCCACAGGGCACGAACGCGGTGGACTCGCTGATCCCGGTGGCCAAGGTCTCGGACATGCTGTTGCACCCGGGCGAGCCCTACGACTACGACGGAGAGCGCAAGCACTTCCCCGACATCCGGCTCGTGTACTGGGCGGGCGGCAATCCCTTCCACCACCACCAGGACCTGAACCGGCTGACCCGGGCGTTCGGTCGGCCGGAGACCGTGGTGGTGCACGAGACGCACTGGACGGCCACGGCCCGGCACGCCGACATCGTCATCCCGGCGACCACCGTGTTGGAGCGCGACGACATGGCGGCCAGCCAGGGCGACCTGGCATTGCGGGCGATGCCGCGGGTGGTCTCACCACACGGGCGGGCACGCGACGAGTACGACACCTACACCGACCTGGCCGAGCGACTGGGTGTGCGGGAGGAGTTCACCGAGGGGCGCACCTCCGGCGAGTGGATGCGCCTGGCCTACCAACGGTGGCGTTCCATGCTGGCCCGCCGCGACCTGGAGGTCCCCGACTTCGACGGGTTCTGGGAGCGGGGCCGGATCGAGATTCCGGGCCGGGTCGAGGACGAGACGCTCATGGGCGACTTCCGGGAGGACCCCGAGGGCAGGCCGCTGCGGACACCGAGCGGGCGCATCGAGCTGTACTCGGAGACCATCGCGTCGTTCGGCTACGAGGACTGCCCTGGTCACCCGGTGTGGCTGCCGGGGCCGGCCGTGACCGACACGGGTGAGGACGGGACGGGGTGGCCGCTGGTGCTGGTGGCCAACCAGCCGCGCGAGCGTTTCCACAGCCAGCAGGACATGGGACGGTACAGCGCCTCGCAGAAGGTCCACGGCAGGGCTCCGCTGCGGATGCGCCCCGAGGACGCCGAGGCCGCGGGGGTCGCCGAGGGCGACGTGGTGCGGGTGACGGGGCCGAGCGGTTCCTGTCTGGCCGGGGTGGTGGTCGACGACGCTCCGCGCCCCGGCGTGGTGCAGCTGTCCACCGGCGTTTGGTACGACCCGTCGGGTGCGGACGTGACCTGCGTGCACGGCAACCCCAACGCGCTGGCCCGGGACGAGGGGACCTCGTCGCTGGGACAGGGCTGCACGGGGCAGTTGATCAGGGTCCGGGTGGAGCCCTACGAGGGCGACCCGCCCCCGGTCCGGGTCTTCCAGCCTCCGGTGGGCGTCACCGACGTCGGCCCGCCGTCGTCATGATGTCCGTGGCCCAGTACGAGTCACTGATGGAAACGTTGAGTATCCTCTCCGATCCCGAAGCCCGAGCGGACCTGGCCGAGTCGATCGATTCCGAGGAGTTCACCACCGAGGAGGACATGGCCGCTCTGATGCGCCATCGTTTGGACAGGGGCTCCGCCGCGTGAGGGTCGCTTACAAAAGTCCCGCGCGGCGGGCACTGACGGAAGAGCTCCCGGAATCCGTCGCGTCCGCCGCCCATGAGTTCATCTCCGGCCCTTTGAAGGACAACCCTTGGCGTGTGGGGAAGCCCTTCGAAGACCCCTTTACCGGTCTGCACGCCGCCAGGCGGGGAACCTACCGGGTCATCTATCGGATCCGACCGGACAAGGACCTGATCGAGATCCACTCGATCCGCCACCGCAGAGACGCCTACCGAGCCTAAGTTCGGGTCGTGGGCGGTCAGCGGGTGAGGAGGCGGTCGGCGCGGCGGGGCAGCACCAGACCGACCAGGGCCGGTAGCGCGTAACCCACCTGTCCGGGGGCCAGCATCCCGAGGATCACACCGGTGTTGGCGGTGGGGGCGCGCAGGAACTCGCGCATCCGGGGATGCGCGTAGGGCACCGCGTTCCCCATGGACAGCAGACTGAGCACGGCCACACCGACCAGGGCGGTCCACACCATCCCGCCGGTGCCGGCGCGGGCCAGCCAGTTCTGCAGGTGGTCCAAGGCCGCCACCGCGTACGCGGGTTCGGCCTGGCCCGGCGCGCTCCAGGCACCCCACTGCATCGCACCGGCCAGGACCGCCAGGGCGGCGGCCGCCACGGCGACGGCTCCGGTGGCGGTACCCGCCAGCCCCAGACGGTAGGACAGCTCACGGGCCTGGCCGGCCAGTTCCTCCTGGGAGGGGTGACGGCGCCACGGCCGCCCCTGGGACCGGGCCTCCCCCATGGCGTTGGCCCGGCGTCGGCGCAGGAAGCGCAGGGTGTCGCAGAGCGCGCCCGGACCACGCCGGGCGGCCCGGGTGGCGGCGGCGAACTCGTGCACGATGGCGGTCACGGTGGTGGCCAGGGTGATCGGCAGATCCGCTCCGACCAGGGCCGTGCGCCGGAACGTCGGGGCGATGTCGGCGGGCACCCGCACCCGCGTGGAGATCGAACGTCCATGCGCCCACCGGCGCAGCCGGGCCAGCGGAGCCCGACCCGGCAGCGGGGGCGTGGTCTCGGCGGCGGAGGCGATCAGCCGGTGGTCCATGCCCACCGCGAACACCAGGACCAGCAACAACAGCCACGGAGTGAGCGCGCCGCCGCCCAGCACGCGGTGCAGGAAGGTCGAGACCGGGTCCAGGGTGGCGGCGGCCAGCAGCGCGTTGAAGTGCAGGTGCTCCAGATACACGAGCCCGGCGGCCAGGAGCGGCAGCAGCCACGTCCAGTTCCCGTAACGTCGACGCCCCACGATGGCCAGGCCCAGGGCACCGGCGATCAGCCCGGTGACGACGGCGTGCCCGGAGAAGATCGCCAGCACCTCGCCCTCGGGTCCGGAGATGGTGCTGCCCCCGGGCAGGAACAGGCCCGTGGAGCCCGTGTTCGGCACGGAGAACTCGGTGAACAGCCGCTCGGCCAGCTGGAACCCGGCCCCCGAGGCGGCGCCCAACAGCAGGAAGTCGACGGAGGCCAGGCGACGAGTGCGTCGACGGGCCAGGAAGGCGACGACCAACAGCGGCGACAGCTTCGCCACTTCCTCGACGGTGACCGCCACGTAGGTGTAGCCGAGGGCGTCGTACGGTTCCAGACCGACCAGCCCCACGATCGCCCCCTCCAGCAGGGCCACCGGCCACAGCAGGAGCGCCCCGAGGGCCACCATGCGCGCCAGGGTCGCGAAGGACACGGTGCGCGAACGCGCCAGGAACGCCAGTTGGAACAGCAGGACGAAGGTCAGGAGCAGGGCGGGCAGGGCCGGCCCGAGCTCCGGTGCGCTCAGCGGCGCCACCAACAGCAGCACGACCATGAGCCAGTTCCAGCCGCCGCGCGCCGCGCGCAGTGAGCGTACGGCCCGAGGGGATCGCACGCGGGCGCGCTCGGCCCGCCGCGACAGACGTTCGTGCGGGTCGGGACCGGGCCCGCGATTCCGTGCGTGCCGGGCGCCGGGTTCGATGCAGTGGTACCGCTGGGCGGCGTTCAAGAGCTCGGGGCGCTTGGTGCGCTGCGCCTTGGCCGCGAACTCCTCCCGCACACCGGGGATGTCGGAGCCCACGATCTCGCGGACGAAGTCGGCCGGTCCGGAGGCGATGGTGAGTTCGTTGGCGGCGACCAGGACGGCGGCGGAGAAGTCCTCCACGCAGACGAGGAAGTCGGTGGGTTCGTTCCCCCAACCCCGGATGAGGTCGACGAGGGTCTCGGTGTGCGGCGGCACCTCGGTGACCGGTTCGTAGGAGAACTCGCCCCGGGTACGGCAGACCAGGAGCCGTTCCACGCCCAGGGCCCGGCCCGCGTCGACGATCCCACGGATGAGGTTGCGGTCCCGGGGCACCGAGAAGGGCGTGGTGACCTTGCCTCCGGCCCGGACCCACTGCGGGTCGAACTCGGTCGGTCCGGCACAGACGCGCAGCACGAGATCGCGCGCGAGCATGGCCTGTTCTTGCATGGGTGTCCTCGTACCGGGGGGTGGGGATCACGTGGGGCCGCCGGAGTCCGGCGGTGGTCCGGTACGGGGGCGGCCAGGCACGAGCATAACGGCGAAGGGTTCGGTCGGACCATGCGCGGTGGGTCCCTCGCGCGAAGGGCGTGGTCCGGCTCCGAAGGCGTCCGCGCACAGTTGCAGGAAGTGCCGCACCACCGGCAGGGACAGGGCCCAACCGGTCAGGGCCCACCCCAGGTGCAGATGTTCCATCGCCCGGGCCAACGCCGCGAGGCCGCTCCAGCGCGCGCCGTCGGCGGTTTCGTAGGTGAGCCGGTACAACACCTCCGGGTGGTCCGCGGCCGGGCGCATGCGCAGCGCCGTGGGTCGACGGGCCGCCACCCAATTGCCCACCCCGCGGCACATTCCGCAGTCCATCGCCACGTACAGGGTGCCCTTGGTCCGCCCCGACCAGGGGCGCCATCGGGGCAGCCAGGGGCGCACACCGGCCCGGTAACCGGCCCAGGCGGAGCCGAGGTCCGCGCGGAGCCGGCCGCCCTCGTGCCAGGAGGCGAACCCTGCCCCGTAGGCGAAGCAGATCACCGCTCCGATCATCAGCGCGGGATGCAGCAGGCCGAGCACCAGGTACACCAGCGCCATGGAGAGCTGCATCGGGTTGCGCACGTAGGCGTAGGGGCCGCTGGTGACCAGGCGTTCGGGTGGGTCGTAGGGCAACGGGGTGCCACGTCCCACGGCGGCGAACTCCCGGGCGGCGGCCAGCCCGGGCAGGCAGGCCAGGGCCAGCAGTTGGACCAGGACGGACGCGGTCTCGGGCGTGGGCGGCTCGATCCGGACCAGAGCGGCCGACACGCAGACCGGCAGGACCACCGTCAGCCCGAACGCGAGCAGCGACTGGGCCCACATCCGCGCGGTGAGCAGTTGCTTGTGCCGGGTCCAGTAGGCCAGCAGCGAAGCGGGGATCAGGCACAGCGCCGCGCCCAGGATCTCACCGAGCAACCACCACGACCCCAGCACCACCACGGGTTCCGCGAGCGGCATGAGGATCATGTCCAGCCAGACCAGCAGCCCGGTGATCAGGGGGACGGGGAGCAGGCGCAGCAGCAGCGCGGGCAGGGCGCCCCACAACAGGACCCACGCCAGCGTCAGGTCCACCGGCAGTCCCTGCCACACGGCGCCTTCAGCGTGGAAGGACCACCAGCCGGCACGCACCGCGTACAGGTTCAGCGGGATGAGGGTGAGCAGGGCCCAGGCGGAGGCCACGATTATCGACGCCGTCTCGCGGTGGGTCGGGGCACGCCACAGGCACAGCGCGATCAGCGCCGCGAGCGGTAGGAACAGGCCCAGGCCGCGCACGAGCAGGGCGGGGAGTTCGGGGGTCACCGGGCGGCCTCCGCGAAGGTGTCGGCGAGGTAGGCGGCGGCCAGGTCGGTGGCGTAGGCCTGGATCGGGCCGAAGTACCAGGAGGGGTCGTAGGTGCGGGAGTAGTCGAACTCCCAGGTCAGCCTGGTGTCGTCACCCTCCCGTTCCCAGATTGCGGTGGCGGTGCGCAGGTCCAGCCAACGGGCGAGGGTGGTGTCCTCGGTGACGTCGAAGACCACGCGACCGCCATCGTCGTCGATCCGGCTCTCGGTGACCTCCAACTCCATGGTGCGCGGGGTGGGTTCGTCGTCCAGGGCCAGGGTGGTGCGCGGGGTGAAGTGGATCAGGCGGCCCTCGCCCACCTCCAGGCCCTCCCCCACCGCCTCGACCGGTTCGGGGAAGGGGACCGCGCTCAGGAAGAACGCCTCGGGGGCCTCATAGGCGGGCGGGGCGGCGAGTGCGGCGGCCACCTGTTCGGGGGTCGCGTCGACCAGGGCCGAACCCGTGCCGGTGTCGTCCCTCGGCAGCAGGGACAGCCCGGTGACCCCCTCCAGGGTGAGGGCGAACAGGACCGGGACGGCGACGAAGGCATGTGGGCCGTACCGATCCCGGCCGGACACGGCGACGCCCAGCCAGGTGATCAGGGCGACCAGCCCGTAGATCAGCGGGGCCGCGATGACCAGGCAGACCAGACCTTCCCCGAGCAGTGGACCGGAGAGCAGCAGCATGACGGTGGTGATGGCCATGGCCACCCCGACGGCGCTCTGAGGGCGGGCCGAGAGCACCACGATCAGGGCGAGGACGACGGGGAGACCGACGTAGAACAGGGCGGTCTGGTCCAGGCCACCGAGGCTCGTCACCCGTAGGAGCACCAGGAGGGGGAAGACGCCCAGCGCAAAGATCCCCGCGAGGATCCAGCGGGCGGTGGAGGGTCTGCGTGCGGGCACGCGCTCCTCCCCCTCGAACCACGTGCTGGGCGGGGTTCCGGGGACGGCGCGATGGCCGGCGGCGTAGCGTGCGGCGGTCTCCTCGTCGGAGGGGTGGTCGTCGGGCTCGTGCGGTTCCGGCATGGGGGAGCTCCTCTCGGTTGTCCAACTGATTGAATCACTCGATTTAATCACTTGATTAAACCGTATGATGAAGCTCGTCGAAAGGGAGGGTCATGGCCAAAGGTGGCGGCGGAGGCCGCAGAAGCAGCGAGGAGACCAAGGAACGCCTGCTCACGGCGGCGGGAGAGGTCCTGCGCGAAGAGGGGTACTCCGGGGCCTCGGCCCGGGCCATCGCCACGCGCGCCGAGGCCAACTCGGCCCTGGTCTTCTACCACTACGGCGGGGTCGACCAACTGCTCCTGGCCGCGTTGGATCGCTCCAGCGCCGAGCGCATGACCATGTACGAAGAGCTCGCGTCGAACGCCCGCACGCTCGAAGAACTGGTGGAGGTCGCCACCAGGATCTATCGGACCGACCTGGAGCGCGGCTACATCACGGAGTTCACCCAGCTGGTAGCCGCCGCCGTCGGCAAACCCGAGCTGCGCGAGGAGATCCGACGGCGTTCGGAACCATGGATCGACTTCATCGCCGGGCAGTGGGAGCGTGTGGTGGGCGGTTCCCCCCTGGGACGGTTGCTGCCCGCGCGGGAGGTCGCCCACGCCGCGATCACCTACTACTTGGGGGTCAACCTGTTCTCCGTGCTCGACGAGGACCACTCCCGCAGTGAAGCCGTGTTCGAGCTGGCCGGAACCCTGGCGCCCCGCGCCCGACTACTGACCCTGCGCCTGCCCAGGCGCGCCGAGAAGAAGGAGCACGAGTGAGCGTTCGCGTCGCCGAGGGGATCGAATTCCCCGACACCGCCGATGGTCACCGTTGGGTGGCCGCGGCCGCGATCATCGACGAGCGGGGCAACGTCTTCGCCCAGCGCAGGTCGGCCACCCGCAAGGTGTTCCCGCACTGTTGGGACGTGGTCGGCGGGCACGTGGAGGAGGGCGAGGGCATGCTCGACGCCCTGACCCGCGAGGTCCACGAGGAGACCGGATGGCGGTTGAGCGAGGTGCTCGCCGAGCTGTGCCTCCTGGACTGGGACCCGGGTGACGGGCTCGTCCGCCGCGAGATCGACTACCTGGTCCGCGTCGAGGGCGACCTGAACCGTCCCACCCTGGAGGTCGGAAAGCACACCGAGTTCATGTGGGTGGACGAGTCCAAGGTGCACCTGCTGCACGACGCACGCGACCCCGGCGACTACTTCATCGCCGACATCGTCCAGAAGGGTCTGGCCGCCGCCCGCGCCCTCACCTGACCGAAGATCAGAGAGGCAGGGCAACGAAGAGGCCCGCCCAGATGAGCGCCAGGTCACCCAGGATGTCCCGCCTGCGTTCGATCTCGCGGGGTTCCCCTTCCGGTGCCCGCCGGGCGGCGAACCGGGACACCCGCTCGGCGTCCAGGTCGACCCCGGTGTGGATGACCGTCCCATCCCTCAGGCGCAGCCGCCGGCCCTCGACCCTGTCCAGCGCTTCGACGGGGACGGAGGTCACGTGGATTCGGTGTACCACCTGGATCCACGTGCCCACCAATCGCACCCGGGACAGGGACAGGTGCAGCGCGTAAACGCCCAGGATCGCGACGGTCAGGGCGGCGAGGAACGCGACGAGCGACCACCCCGGGTGAAGCGACTCCGACGACAGCGGATTCGGTAGACACCACAGCGTCATGCCGAATACGACCGTCGCGATGACGATTCCCAGGAATGCCCGCCCCGGGTTCCACAGGGTTCCGCTCTCCGGCACCGGGTGGAACCGTGCCGGGTCACGGCGACCGTCCGGCCCGTTCCCGGACCGCAGCGCCCGCCCCTCCCCCGTCTGTCCACCGAGTCCGACCAACCCATAGAGCAGGGCGAGTATCCCCTCGTGGTGGAATTCGACAGCGGTCACTATCGACAAGGTGAACAGGCAGAAGAGTCCGCTGATCGTGCCCCACCAGCGCATCCGGGAGTGGGGCAGGAACGCCACCCGCAGCAGATCGCCCCGGGTCGGCGGTGGGCCGTGGACGCGCACTCTGGCCGCGACGAAACGCCGGTGTTCGGAGCGCAGCGCCATCGCGATGACGACGGCCCAGAACAGGAACAGCACCACGGGGAGGGTCCAGGACACGGGGAGACCTGTCCGGTCGGGGCACTGCCGTGCCGGTGGGGGATCCTTCGGCCACCCACCTTAGGGATCCCGGGTCACGTCCAGGACAACAGCGGACGATCCCGGCAAGCCCGGCCCCGCGGTCACTTCTGTTCCAGGACCTCCCTCAGGGCGAGGGGGAGCGCGTCCAACAGGTCCGAGGTGCTGATCGGGGCGCCGTCCCGCGCCAACACGGCCGCGCGTCCGTGCAGGTAGGCGGCGCACAGGGCGGCCTCCTGCGGGTGCTGCCCCGACGCCAGGAACGCGCCGGCCATCCCCGAGAGCACGTCCCCCGAACCCGCCGTCGCGAGCAGCGGGGTCCCCGTCGGGTTGGCGACGACCGGTGCGCCCGGGTGGGCGATCAGCGTCGTCGAACCCTTCAACAGCACGGTCGCCCGATACCGCGACGCCGCGCGCGACACGTGTTCCAGCCGGCGCGCCTCGATGTCGGAACGTTCGGCGTCGGGCAACAGCCGCGCCAGCTCACCCGCGTGCGGGGTCAGCAGGGTGTGCGCCGAACGGTCTCGGACCAGTTCGGCGAGGTGTTCCTCGGCGCCGACCAACGTTAGGGCGTCCGCGTCGAGCAGCACCGGCCGATCGCTCTCCAGCAACGCCTTCACCTCGTCCACCTCGGTGGGGTCGGTGCCTCGCCCGGAGCCGACCACGACGGCCGCGACGCGCCCCGGGCCCAGGTCGGCGTCGCTTCCCGGGTCCAGGCGCTCGCCGACCGTCTCCGGCCAGCGGGAGATCACCTGGGAGAGCACCTGTTCCCCGCCGCCGTACCGGACCATCCCCACGCCTGTGCGCAGTGCCCCGCCCACGCACAGGACGGCGGCGCCCGGAAAGCGGTCGGAGCCGGCGCGCACCGCGAGCACGCCCCGGCGGTACTTGTCGGACTCCGCCCCCGGCGTGGGCAACAGCCGCGCGATGTCCACAGCCTGTGGACGGAGGAGGTCGGAGCCGGGCAGTTCCGGTCCGAGTCCGATGTCGACGAGGTGGACGCTCCCGGCCCGTTCGGCGCCGGGGTCGACGAACAGCCCCGGCTTGTACGTGCCGAAGGTGATCGTGGCGTCGGCGGCGATCGCGGGCCCGGCGACCTCACCAGTGTCGGCGTCCACACCGCTGGGCAGGTCCACCGCGAGCACCGGGGCCGGCGAGTTCACGGCCAGGGCGGCCAACGCGCCGTGGGGTTCGCGCAGACCCCCGCGCCCGCCGATGCCGACGAGCCCGTCGACGATCAGGTCGGTGTCGAAGAGCGCGGTCTGCACGTCGTCGGAGAGGGTCCCCTCCTTCGCCACGGTCAGGACGCGACCGCCCGCGCGCCGCAGCGCGGTCGCACCGCCCGGGTGGAGTCGGGACCCGGCGGCCACCGCGCGCACGTGGGAACCCCGGGCGGCCAGGTCCGCCCCCGCGTACAGGGCGTCGCCGCCGTTGTCGCCGCCGCCCACCAGGAGGGTGACGCGGGAGCCGTACACCCGGGGCAGCGCCCGGGAGCAGTGCACGGCCAGCCCGGTGGCGGCGCGACGCATGAGGACGCCTTCGGGCAGACGGTCCATGAGCGTCTGTTCGGCCTCGCGGACGGCGTCGACGTTGTGGGCTGAAAGCACCGGGCACCTCCGAGGGACGGGTCGGATCTCTCATCGTGACGCACCGGAGCCGGATAACACCCGTCCCACCACACCCACTAGCGATCGACTTTTGGCACATATCGCCCGTTGTTACGGGTTCACCACGTAGAGAAGCCGTTAATGGGGACAATGGAGGTATGCCTCGACCGAGCAAATACGTGTCCAGGTCCGATCTGGGCTGGGGTTCGTCCCCGGCCGACCAGGCCAACCCCCGTTCCGGCCTGGTCATCCACTACGACTCAGCCGACCAGAACCTGGCGGGCAAGGACCACTCCGCCTGCCTGTCCTACTGGCGCAGCACCCGCGACTTCCACACCGGCCCCTCCCGCGGCTGGGCCGACATCGGGTACTGCGTCGACGCCGAGACCGAGATCCTCACCGAGAACGGGTGGCGGACCTTCCGCGAGATCGCCATGGGCGACCTCGTCCTCACCCTCGACCACACGAGTGGCACCTCCCGTTGGCAGCCGCTGACCGCGGTCAACGTCTTCCCCGCCATGCCTCGCGAGCTGCTCCGGATGGAGGGGTTCGGCCACTCCTCCCTCACCACCGGCCGACACCGCTGGCCGGTCGAACGCCCCTCCGCCGCCGGCGAACCCGAGCGGGCGTGGGCGACCAGCGCGACCCTGCGTGCGGGGGACCTGATCACGCTGTCCGCGCCCTGCCAGGCGCCACCCACCGAAGCCAAGTGGCCCGATGCCCTGGTGGAACGGCTCGCGCGCGCCTGCGTAGCCGGAGAACCGCGCACGGGTGACGGCCACGACGACCCCCTCCCCGAGGAGATCACCGAACACGCCCCGGACGGGGTGCCCTCGCACGGGTTCCTGTCCGCCCTGACCGGCCCGCAACTCGACCTGTTCCTGCGGTCCGCCTCCGGTAGCGGCGGTGAGGGGACGGGCATGCTGCTCGCTCCCTCACCTGCGGTGGCCGAATCCTTGTTGTTCGCCGCCGTCCTCGCCGGGAGGGCGGCCGTCCGGCACGAAGGAGGGGACGCGAACCGGGTGGACCTGCTCGACCGGGACCGCTTCGCCCCCGAGGACGTCACCGTCACCCGGGAGGACCACGACGGTCCCGTCTGGTGTCCCACCACCCCCGACGGGACGTGGCTGGCCCGTCGAAAGGGAACGGTGTACTTCACCGGGAACTCCTTCATGGCCTGCCCGCACGGGTACGTGATCGAGGGGCGAGGGCTGTACCGCGCCCAGGCCGCCCAGCCCGGCGGCAACACCAGCCACTACTCGTGCACGCTCGCCACCGGCCCCAAGGACCCCATCACCCCCGAGCAGATCAACGCCGTCCGGGCCCTTCGGCAGTGGCTCATGGAGCCCGACACCTCCATCGCGGGCAGTGTCTCGGGGCACCGCGACTTCATCTCCACGTCCTGCCCCGGAGACAAGGCCTACAAGCTCGTACAGGACGGCACCTTCGCCAAGGACCCCGACGACACAGAGGGAGACGACGACATGCCCCGACACCGCAGGTTCGAGAAGGACGACGCCCAGTCCATGGAGCCCGGCGACTGGGTGAGTCTGGCGTTCGACCGGCGGCACGACGGCGAGACCGGCGAGTTCTACTCGCTCGTGGGGGTCGAGGAGACCGACGGCGCCCACTACGACATCTCCGTCGGGGTGGTCCTGGAGGGCGTCACCCCCGGCGCCGAGGTGCAGATCCGCGCCACCGAGTACGAGTCCGACGGTGACGGCGGCTGGAAGATCGCCCGCAACCGCCCCCAGCACAGCCCCATGCACAAGAGTGGCCAAGGCCACTTCACCTACTCGTGGAAGGGCAACCTGGCGGAGGGTCGACGGGTCCGCGTCCGGCTGGCGCAGTTCGGTGACAGTACGGCGCAGGTGGTCTCGGCGACCACCGACGTCTTCTACTGGCCCCGCTGACCCGGCACCGACTTCTTCGACCATGGCGTCGCCCCCGGCCCGCCCCCCGGGGCGCCGCCATGCCGGTTCCCCCCCCGGCCCCCCCCGGGCCCGCCCGACCTGCCCGGGCGCCCGTCCACCCCCCCCCGGGAGAACGACACCGTCCACGAAC